>CAYXZY010000189.1:0-3465 GCA_964469685.1 uncultured Sulfurovum sp.
GGCGTACCAGATCAAGATCGGGTGTATCAAGCGGATCAAGCAGGTCATCCATGCTCTCTTCAAGTACAGGCTCAAAGACCTTTACCATATCATAGGCGATAAACCCGATGAACCCATCTACAAAAGAAAAACCAAGTTCAAGGGATTGTGCTTTATAGTGTTCTTTGTCCACATGACTGTAATATGATTTTAAAAAGCTGAATGGGTCTTGTTTCAATATCTGTGTGGTACCCGTTTTGTCTATATAGGTACTTGTTTTGTCTTTGTAGCTTAGGCGTTCCTGTGCACCAATGGTAATGAAGGAGAAGTTCCCGTCACTGGTATTGACCACAGATTCAAACAGCATCGTGATGTCATCGGGGAAGATCTCTTTGATCTTGCCATAAAGCGCAACAGGGGTCAGTTGGTCAAATAGAAGTGTTTTATGCATACAGATGACTACTTTTTGATGACGAAAGCGCTTTTGTTGATACGGTCCTTGACGCGTACAAGAGCATTGTATGCTGATTGTTTATCTTTATAAGGCCCTATAAGCAGCTTTTTTGTACCCGTATCAGATGGCGGTGTGATCTTGTATGTAAACCCGGAATTACTGATCACTGAAAGAAACTTTGCACTGGGAGTTTGTGTAAAGGAGCCTACCTGGATATAGTAGGCATCTGACCCAAGAGTTGCAGCAGCTTGTTTTTGAGCAGCTTCTTTTTTGGCTTTTTCAATTTGTGCTTTTTCTCTTTGGGCAGCTTCTTTTTTGGCTTTCTCTTCAGCCAAACGTTTTGCAGCGAGTTCTTCTTTTCTCTTCGCCTCAGCTTCAGCTTTCTTGACTTCTGCTATGCGTTGTGCTTCTTTTTTGGCTTTGGCCTCAGCGTCTACAGTAGGTTCCTGGGAAAATTCATTGGTGATCTTTACGGTAGGCTGGGCGACTTCTTCCACAGGTTGTGGTTTGGCTTTAGGTGCAGGTTCGGGTGCTTTGGGTTCTTTTTTGTGTGCTTGTGTGTCTGTCACGCTTTGCAGTGTGAGTTCCGGACTGATGAGCTCTGTATTGTGCTCTTCCAAGGCCAGTCTGTCTGCGTTGGGATCTTTGAGTATGATCTTTGTGAGTATGATAGCCACGATCAGTACAACGATAAGAAGTGCTATGATCGTTAAAAAACTTTTAGTTTTTGAGTTTTTAGGTTCGATATTATCAATGATCAGATCATCAAGATTATGGTCATTCATGAGGGAATTCTCCAAAGTATAATTTTAAGAATGATTATAGCATATTTACCTATATTCTCTAAAGTCGGGTGACTCATTTTTAGACAGCAGCCTTTTTTGATTGAGAATCGTATAGAGAACCGGAAGATAGAGAAGATTAAGAACCGTCCCCCAAGCCAGTCCAAATCCTAATGATACGGCCATAGGTTGAAAAATGGTCGCCTGTCCCGTAGGAAAGAAAACAAGAGAACTCAAGCCAATGAGGGTCGTGATGGAAGTTAGGATAATGGGTCTGAATCTTTTAGAGGCATAGTAAAATATCTCTTCCATATTTTTTGCTTTTTTAAGGTTCATGATCATGATGATACCGTCATTGATAACCACGCCTGAAAGCCCCAGCATACCAATGATAGAAGGCATGGAAAGGTTGATGCCCAGGGCGAAGTGACCCATAAGTACCCCTAGAAAAGCAAAGGGGATCACCGAGATCATCATAAAAGTCTCTCTAAACGAATTAAAAAGATAAAGCAAAGACAGTGTAATGAGTGCGAGTGCTACGCCGCTGGCGGCCATCATATCATTTTTAAGCTCTTTTTTCTTCTCATCTTCTCCTTTGAGGATGATCTTCAGTCCATCAGCTTTTCCCTGCTGCAGGATAGCATCTATCTTGCCAAGTGCTTCTGAAGCCGTCAGTCTTTTACTGTCGACATTGGCATAGACATAGAAGTTCTTTTGCGCAGCGTCCTTGATGATCTTTTCAAAGGATTTAAGTGTATTGAACGTAACGACATCTTTCAGTTTGACAAATGTATTGTCATCAAGTTTTATCTGAAATGCTTTGAGTTTTTCCAGAGAGTCTTTCTGCACCGATCTTATCTTGAGTTCAAGAAGGTCAGCGCTGTCAAAAGCGAATCCCAAACGTTTTTCCAGATAAAAATTTGAGAGCAATACACCGATCTTTTGCTCATTGAGCCCTAAAGATTCACCATAGGCATTGACCTTCAGTTTGATCTCATCTACGCCGTAATTCATAGAGTCATTGACCGAGACCACTCCCTCTATGTTGCGTAGTGCCGACTTGATCTCTTCTGCATAGTGCATTACTTTTTGGTCATCATCCGAGACCAGTCCTATTTTGAGGTCTGATTTGATAGGACCCACTTTTCTTTCTACAATGGCAAGGTCCGTGAGGCCAAAACGTTCTTTATAGTGTTTCGATTCAAGAAATTCCCGCAATTTTTTTGCTAGAACAACGGACTTTTCTTCACGGGTACGGCCTTCTTTGTCATAGTAAAAACTAAGGGTAGGGGTGATGAATCTGTCCACAAAATTCTGCGCTTTGAGCTTTTGGAATTCGATGGTCATATATCCGACATAAGGGTAGGTTTCCGAATTGCCGGCCGCATCCCTTCTCCAGCCGGCTACAGAACCTACATGAGCAATATAGAATGTATCTTTATGGTCATAAAGGTCTTTTTCTATGGCTTTGAGATAGCTCAGGGTCTCTTCGGTTTTGGTATTTACGTCTGCTTTAAGGGTAATGTTGGTCGTGCTGGCATCAAACTGCGGGAACATCTGGAATTTGCTGGCTTTCAGCCCCAAGACCATGAAGAGGGGCACCAGTATGACAAACAAGAGTAAAAACGTTTTTTTGTAACGCATAAAAAAATGGATGATCCAGGAATAGATACGATTGACACCTTCCCATGAGGTTGTTTTCTGCTCTTTGGTGAGAACATGCGCCGCATGGATGGGCAGGAAGATAAAAGACTCTATCAGTGAAGCCAGCACAAGTACGGCTACGGCAATAGGTATGAGCTTAATGACCTCCCCCATGGTACCCGAGAGCATGAGTGCAGGGATAAAGGCAAACAAAGTGGTAAGTGAGGCGATGGTCACCGGCTTGAACATCTCTTTGGCTCCAAGTACAGCAGCTTCTTTGGGCTCCAGCCCCTCCTCAATGTGTTGCTGTATGTTCTCACTGACCACAATAGCATCATCAACGATGATACCCAGGGCAATAAGAACACCAATGAGAGAGATCATATTGATCGTGTACCCTGAGAAGTAAAGATACATAGCACCCATTACAAAAGAAGTAGGTATCCCAAGAGAGATAACGAATGACATTCGCTTGTTGATAAGCAGTGCCACAAGCAGGGCGATCAGGATAAGCCCGAGCATGATATTGGAAATGACGATATTCAGACGATCCTTGATCGCTTCAGATTTGTTATCATGGATCGTGTAGTGAATATCTTGGTTTTG
>CAYXZY010000190.1:0-3444 GCA_964469685.1 uncultured Sulfurovum sp.
ACCTTGATCTCAAGTCCGAGTCTATAGACTCTGGTGATGAACTTTTTGAGCAGGTATGCCAATGTTCCGCTTACTTTGATCTTGTTATAGAGTATTCCCACAGCATAGTTACCGCCCAAAGCAATAAAAATCCCATCCATTTTGGCATTGAACGCTTTTTTAGGGGGAAGACCATCCAACTTTCTTTTGATCTCTTTTGCTACATATTCTGCTGCTTTTTCAGCCATCTGTGCAGTGGGAGGAAGTATTTGTCCCGTGGGGTCACGCAGCTCTATACAGTCTCCGATAGCATACACATTTTCATACTCACCGATACTAAAGTCATCCTTGACAATGAATTGTCCGATACTGTTTGTTTCAACATCCAGTGCCTGTGTCAGATCTACAGCTTTGATACCCCCAGTGAAGATCATGAAATCGTAGGATAGCCAATTGCCATCTTTAAAAGAGATCTTTCGTTCTTCCACAGTGTCAATAAATGTACCGGTCAGCATTTCCACACCTAAGTGATGAAGTCTTTTCTGGGATTTTCGTATAAGGTAGGGGTCTAGTCCCGGCAATATGGTCTCACAGGCATCAATAAGCGTAATACGTATATGTCTCGCATGCGTACCCAGGATCTTTTTGTATTTCTTCAGAGTATACGCCATTTCAGCAGCGATCTCAACACCACTAAGCCCTGCCCCGCCGATGACGATATGAAAGTCACCTTCTCTATTGACTTTTTCCTGTGTTAATTTCTGTTCTATACGCTTTTCAAATGCCTGTCTAAGCTCAAATGAGCGCTCTAACCTTTTCACACCGTAACTATGTTTATCCAGTCCTTTGATAAAAGAGAAGAAGTTTGTCTTCGCCCCGATAGCAATAATAAGCTCATCATAGGATATCTTAGTATCAGTACAGATCAAGAGGCTATTCTCAAGATCAACATTTTCAACTTTTGTACAGACAAATCTCACTTTATGATTAAATCCTTGACACCATGATTCAAAATCAAGTGCCACATCCGTAATATCGAAACGACCTGCAATATACCCATAACTTTCTGTTTGCATATAATGGTAGTGATCTTTATCTACCAAGGTGATCTCTATCTCAGCACTTTTGGCAAGATGTTCTATGGCACGCAAACCGCCATACCCTCCGCCAACCACTACAACATGACGCATATGTTCATTCTCCAAGTAAGATAGTATGGGATATTGTACATTGTTTGCCCGTCTTTTCAGCTTGATGCAAAGGATTCCATCATCACGGATCTTCGCCAAATCAGCTCAAAATGACATCTTTTGTATCCGGGTTACACTTCTATGCTATAATCCTAAGAATCCAAAAAAGGTATGTTGTATATGAAATATCCTATTTCTCATCAGTACAAACACTTTATACTTTTTTTAGAAGTCATACTGGTCATTGTGGTTTTAGGCATGGCTTATATCTACATGCCCCTCAATGATGGGTCTAAAACGTTCTATATCGCTTCTTCTGATGAAAATGAGATCATCGATACACTTCATAAAAACGGCTATGAAGTCACATGGATCGACAAAAAATTTCTAACATCAAAACAACTCCCTGCACCAGGATGGTATACAGTGAACCCCGGGCAGCATTCCCGTTTGTCTTTTTTCAGACATTTGTATCTCAAAAAAACAACACATGTGATGGATGTGGTCATCTATGCAGGTGAGACCAAGACCAAACTTACCAAACGTCTTGCCAATGACATGAAGCTAGACCCAGAAAAACTGCTGAACAGCTACCATGTACTTGCCCGGCTTGAAGAAGGAGAGATCCTAGCCGGACGCTATACCATTGCCAGAAAGGCTGACGAGAATACCACGATCTCTTATCTTTTTGACAGATCCCGGAAACAGTTAAAAAGATTTGAGAAAACATACTTTAAAACAGCACCCGGCAAGATGCAAAGAAGAATACTCTTTACCATCGCATCGATCATACAAAAAGAAAGCAACTCTGTCGAAGAAATGCCCCTCATTTCATCGGTGATCTACAATCGTCTGAAAAAAAATATGAAACTTCAAATGGATGGCACACTGAACTACGGACCCTATGCCCATACTGTTGTCACACCTGAGCGTATCAAAAATGATGAAAGCCGGTACAATACCTATAAATACAAAGGTCTGCCGCCGCATCCGCTCAGCAGCGTGAGCATGGAGGCACTTCAAGCCTCTGTCAGGCCTGCTGAAAGCGACTATCTTTTCTTCATGTTGAACAAAAACGGCACCCATGACTTTTCAGCCACCTATGCACAGCATCTTGAAAATCTAAAAGCTTTCAGAAAACATCAAAAAGAGAAAAAACGTCAAAAAGCACTGCTGGCCAAGAGTGCCAAAGAGAAAGAAGACATCAACAGCAGCAAGAAGAAACCTTTTGGTCTGAAACTTAACAACTTATCGTTTAAAAAATCCCGATAGTTTTTCCCACATGGTTTTTTCTTTCAAGATACCTTTTTTATAATCCTCATTCGTATGTGCGTGCATCTGAACACGGTGCACATGTCTCTCCAGTGCCTTTCTGGCCTCTTGAAGTCTTAGGGGTCTAAAACTTTCAATCTGAAAATGTTCTTTTTTATACTTATTGGGCATCCAGTACCTTTTCTATTTCCTGCATGGCATCTTCGTTCTTAAGACGGAACTTGATCTCAATACGTCTGGAGGCTTCCTTGTCTTCAACACCATTTCTTTTGATGGCATCGAGGTATGCCCTGCCTGAAGCAGTCATCAATGGCTTTATGTTATGCTTTTTGGAAAAATCCAATGACAGAAAATACTCCATCACTGCCAATGCTCTTTTTTGTGACAACTCAAGATTGTACATATAGCCTCCATCACTGTCGGTATGTCCTTCAATGATGATCTTATCGAGATGCTTCGTGATCTCTTTGTTGGTGACAAGTGCACCTATATACTCTTCAAAAGCCTTTTTAAGCTCTGCTTTGGCTTCATCCTTCAGTGTGGACTCCCCTACACCAAAAAGGACATTGGAAGCCAGTCTAAGCGAGCCTGTCTTTTTGTCTATGTTGATCTTAGACCCTAAGGCATTTTTAAGTTCTGAAACCACCTGCAGTTTGATACCTGTGAGCGATTTGATCTTTGCTTTTTGTTTTTGAAGGTTTGCAACAAGTTCATCATACTTGGTTTTTTTATCATCCATGGCATTGAGCAGCGTCAGCAGCTTCTCGTCCTTTATCTTCACGGCATCCTTCGTATCAGTAAGTTCGTTGGAAAGTACGACAACCTTGTTTTCATAGTCTTTGAGTGTCTTCTCTTTTGTATTGAGTGTTTTTTTGGTATCCAGCAGATTCTTTTTTGTCTTTTCGAGGTCTTCTTTGTTTTCATTGAGCTTGGCCTGTACGATGACTATCTTCCCGCTGAGCTTATCGGCTTTGGTATTGGCCAGAAGTAACTTTTTATTTAA
>CAYXZY010000191.1:0-3432 GCA_964469685.1 uncultured Sulfurovum sp.
CAAGCACTATGATATGCTTATAGGCACCGTAACCGCTACGATCGCGGGAGCCATTGCTATGCTTGCGCAGTTTGGTATGTTTTTTGGCGGAGGTGACAGAGACAGACCCAACCCCATTGTAATGATTGCACTGATGATCATCATGCCGCTTGCAGCAACACTCATACAGATGACAGTAAGCCGTAACAGGGAATTTATGGCAGATGAAGGATCCGCCAGAATGACAGGACATCCAGAGTGGCTGCAGTCTGCCTTGGCAAAACTTGACCAATACGCAAGAGGAACCGTCCTGCCGGAAGCCGACCCGCAGACAGCACATATGTTCATCATCAATCCCTTCTCCGGAAAAAACATCTCTTTAAGCCAGCTTTTTGCGACACATCCGAGTACCGAACAACGGATAGAGAGACTTGAAGCGTTAAAGTAATATAATCTACTTTTAAATCGCCTTCAAGTGAGTCTATAAAGATGTCTGCATTTTCTACCCAACTTATCAACGGATGTTTAGCTTCAGATATTGAAGAGGAAGACCAAAATACCTTTCAGTCACTACAGCAGATCGGTGCTGTAGAAGAAGTGAATGGATTATGGAAACTGCACTCACTCTACCGTGCAGGAAGGCTCTACATAGGAAATGACGGCAAAGGCTATGTCGAAGCCGCATTTAAAGAGCAAAGAGATCTGCTTATTGAGCCTGAGAACCTTTGGGGTGCCAAGCATGGCGATGAAGTTGTAGCCAAACGTATCATCGCCAGACGTGGGCGGGCAAGCGGTATTGTAAAACTGGTCATCAAAAAAGCCAACCTCTTCACCATAGCCTATACCCACAGGGATGAACAGGGCCATTTTCTTATACTCAACATTCGCACGGGAGAGCCAACACACGCTGTTATGGAAGGTATGGATCTAAAAGCCTTTAAACTCGGTACTGTCCTGAAAATTGATGTGGATGATGACAAGGTGTTAGAGGTACTTGGGCAGTTGGATGATGCAAAAGTAGATGAGAAGATCTCATTAGCCCTGTACAACAGAGAAGATGCTTTTCCTCCAGAATGTGTAGCTGAGGCATTGGAAGTTGAAAGTGAAGTGAACAAGTCAGAACATCCTGAACGTCTTGACTTGACACATTTGGACTTTTGTACCATAGACCCTGTCACCGCCAAAGATTTTGATGATGCGGTCTATTTTGACAGGCAAACACATACACTTTATGTAGCTATCGCTGATGTGAGTCATTATGTACCTTTCTTTACCTCTATTGACAAAGAAGCCAAAAAACGCGGGTTTACCACGTACCTGCCACACAAGTCTTTCCCTATGCTCCCCCGAGAACTAAGTGAAAATATCTGTTCACTCAAACCACACGTAGACAGACTTGCCTTTGTGGCCAAAATAGCGTTGGACAAACATACACTCAAGCCTATCAAGGAAGAATTTTTTGAAGCCATCATCCACTCCAAGCACCGCTTTAACTACGATGATATTGACAGAATCATTGAAAGCAATGGAAGCGAGGCAACAGGCAAGATAAAAGAGATACTCACCTATCTTCTTCCTTTGTATGAGATCACCAAAAAACTACGCAAAGCACGTCTAAAACATGGGTTTGATTTTAGAAGTGAAGAAACCAAACTAAGCATAGATGCCGACCATTTGCTACTAAGTACCGAAATAGAAACCGGTACCCCTTCGCATTCTCTCATAGAGGAATGTATGCTTCTTGCCAACCAGGCAGCTGCAAAACGTTTTGAGGGTGACGGGGACAGTATCTTCCGTATCCATGAACCACCGCAGCTTTCCCGTATCGAACAACTGCTCACAGAACTGGCTGCTATAGGACTTTATGTAGAGGAGTATGAGGACAGCCCTTCACTGATTCGTGCCATCCAGAAAGAAGCCCGGAAAATGGGACTGGCTTCAGAAGTGGATGCCATGATCATCAAATCATTGCGACAGGCCTCCTATTCGGCACATAATGTCGGCCATTTTGGACTTGGGTTTAGTCACTACAGCCATTTTACCTCACCTATACGTAGATACTCTGACCTTATCTTGCACAGGCTCATTAAAACACAGCTCAATGAAGATGAAAAAGAGGCATCATACCTTCTGCGAAACATCGACCCGCTTTGTGTCAGGGTCTCTGAACTGGAACGGGAAGCGACCAAAGCAGAATGGGACTTCAGAGACCGCAAGTTCGCACGTTGGGCAGCAGAGCATATCGATGAGATTTTTGAGGCAGAAGTCATTGAAGCCGGTGAGGCAGCCAAAGCTGTACTTCATGGGGACATCAAAGGAGTCACTGTCAATCTTAGGGGTGAAGGTATCATGCTCTTTGACAAAGTACGTGTCAAGATATCTGAGGTCAATATTCCTCAAGCCGTCATCATGGCAGAGATGGTAGAAAAACTGAGTAAAGAAGCGATGGAGTTATAATGTATCAAAGAGAATTTGATCAGCGCCTGAAGCAGTCATTGCCCAAAGCAGTACTGCTTTATGGTGAAAATGATTATATGATCGACCACTACATAGAGACATACATCAAGCATACCGATGCGAAAGATTCGATGCTAAGTCTCTACCATGATGAATGGGACTTTGAACAGGCAAAGAATTTTTTGTCCCAAAGTTCACTTTTTGGCGGGACAAACCTCGTGGTCGTCAAACACGACAAGAAGATACCCAAAAAAGAACTTGACATTCTGGTTCAACTGGCCAACAAAAATGAGGACAATTACTTCATCTATGGGTATGGGGGAGCTGCAAAAGATGCCAAGAGTATGCAGTCTGCCTTTACAGAGAAAAAAGGAGGTGTATGGGTACGCTTTTTTGAGCCGAACATCCGTGACGGTGTGGTTCTGCTTCAACAAAAAGCCCAGCAGATCAAGCTGGACATTGACCACTACGCACTACAGCATTTGATGGTCATGCTTAACAACAACTTGGCACTGTGTTCAAATGAGTTGGACAAACTTGCCATACTGGGTACAAAAGTGACAGAGAAAGACATCAACAGGCTTGTCTACTCTACAGCACCCCTCGCAACCGAACAGCTGCTTATAGACCTCTTTAACAAAAAGACTATCACGGAGACCATAACAAAACTACTCGATATCGGAGAGGATGAAGCATCGATCTTGCGCTCTACCCAGTATTTTGTAAATCAGATATTTCTCTTTCATGCCTATATCAAGCTCAATGGCCATGTTGACTCAGCAGCCATACTGGGATACAAACTTCCCAAACCCATAGAAGAGCAGAAAGCACAACTTGCCCTACGTGTCAAGTCCGCATCTTTACTGAAGATCTATGAACATTTACTTGAGAGTGAACTGGCTATCAAAAAAGCACCCGCTACACAAAAAGAAGTACTACTTTACAGCATGCTGATTAAATTGCAGGGATATCTGTAGGAATTAGGAATTAGGAATT
>CAYXZY010000192.1:0-3413 GCA_964469685.1 uncultured Sulfurovum sp.
GTGATATTGTCATTGTCTTTCCAGAAGGGTCTCGTGGTACACCTGAAGAGATGGGTACTTTTAAAACAGGCATCGCCCATTTGTCAAAAGAGTTCCCCTCTATACCGGTAATTCCCATTTATATCCATGGTGCAGGAAAAGCCTTGCCTAAAGGGGAGGCTTTGTTTGTACCATTTGTGATTGATGTGTGCATCGGGAAGGCACTTTACCATGGTGATGAGGATCATCAAGCATTTACAATGAGGCTGGAACAGGCTATTAAAGCATTGGAAGAGTGCCATGAATAAAATACGATCTAAGGAAGCAGGATGAAGACCACAGAGGGAACCTTTAAAAGTTTTGATGCGCGTGAGCTTTTTTTCAGATCATGGGAACATGATGTACAAAGCAATGGTCGCATACTCATACTCCTGCATAGAGGGCATGAGCATTCAGGACGACTGGAAAACATCGCAGAAAAGCCTGAATTTGCAGGGTATAAAATATTTTCGTATGACAATAGAGGGCATGGAGAAACCCGTGTAAATGCTACGTATGAATTTATGGATCTGGTACGTGATCTAGATGCATTTGTTGCATTCGTGTGCAAAAAAGAAGGCAAGTCTCAAGAAGATGTGTGTATGATCGCAAACTCTGTGGCCGGTGTAGTGGCTTCTACCTGGATACATGACTATGCACCCAAAGTAAGAGGGGTGGCACTTGTAGCTCCTGCTTTCAAGATCAAACTGTATTTTCCGTATGCTAAACAATGGTTAAAGTTGGCAGTGAAATTCAAACCGGAACTGAACATAAAGTCATATGTGAAGTCCAGGTTTTTGACACATGATGCAAGGGAACAAAAACGCTATGATGATGACACGCTTATCACTCCCAACATACCTGCAAGACAACTCACGACATTGCTGGATACCGCCAAAAGGGTAGTGGATGATGCCCAACTTATAGCGACACCTATGCTTGTTCTAAGTGCAAGCAAAGATTATGTAGTAGACTCCAAAGTGCAAGGAGATTTTTATGCGGCACTTTCTTCTTCTTTTAAAAAGTTTGTATCTTTGGAAGGATTTTATCATGGTGTGCTGTATGAAACAGAACATCAAAAGGCCATAGAAGAGATCGCTACTTTTATAGATCAGTGTTTTCAAAGAGAAGATTGCAGTCTGGTTGGTGAAATGGTCAAAAAAACCAAACAAGAGCAAGATAAAATATCTTATGGGTCATTGCCACGATGGAAAGAAGTATCTTACTTCATGCAAAGAGTGATGATGAAAAAACTTGGATTTTTGAGTGATGGTATGAAAATAGGGTTGCAGTATGGTTTTGACTCGGGAGTGACACTTGACCATGTCTATAAAAATACACCTTCAGGCCATACATGGCTTGGAAAGATGATAGATAAAAATTATCTGAACAGTATAGGGTGGCGAGGAATCAGGCAAAGAAAAGTCAACATGATGACTGCCATAGAAGAGAAAATAGCCCTGCTCCAAAAGCAAGGAGAGAAAGTATGTATCTTGGACATCGCAGGAGGACCTGCACGCTACCTCATAGAGATAGCAGAGGCATATCCGGAAGTTGAGATACAGGTACGAGATTATCAGGAGCAAAACGTACAAGAAGGCAGAGCATTGGCTAAGGAGAAAAATCTATCGAACATCACCTATGTGCAGAATGATGCGTTTGAAGCGTCTAGCTATGATAAAGAAGGAGATAGGCCCAATATTGTCATCATCTCAGGTGTGTTTGAGCTCTTTGAGAACAATGACCTTATAGGGGTAGCCATGGATGGCGTAGCTTCCATGATACAAGACAATGGCTACTTGCTCTACACTGGACAGCCATGGCATCCACAGTTGGAACAGATAGCCAATGTACTGGGTAACCATAGACAGGAAAAATGGATTATGCGCCGTCGAAGTCAATATGAGCTAGACTATCTTTTTGGACTTAGAGGGTTTGAAAAAGAACAGATGTTTATAGACAACTGGGGAATCTTCACTGTGTCTTGCGCACATTTTAAAGGATAACATTCAAGCATGTATAGATTTGACCATGAACTTACAGCAAAATCTGTTATGAAAGAACGTCTGGTGTGGATGCTTTATATTGGCATTATGTTCTTCCTGCTCTACGGGGTAGCAAATTATTATGCAGGACTGACAGGGCCTCATGCTTCACTTCAGTTTGAATGGGAGAAAGGCATACCCTTTATCCCTGAATTCATTGTGCCTTATATGTCATCAGATATTATGTTCATCTGTGCTTTTTTGTTTCCGTATACCCGTTTAGAACTTCGTGTACTTGCTGCAAGGGTTCTGTTTATTTTGCTTGTGGCAGTAGTACTGTTCACACTTTTTCCGTACCAGTTTGCGTACGAGAAGCCGGACACCGAAGTGTTTTCTTTTCTGTTCACCATACTGGAAGCAGATATGCCTTACAATCAAGCACCATCATTGCATATCTCCTTTGCCATCGTTTTATGGTACAGTATGCGCAAATACCTGACAGTCTGGTGGCTGAAAATTCTTGTCGCTATTTGGATATGGCTTATAGTCCTTTCTACCCTTTTTGTCTTCCAGCATCACTTCTTGGATTTGCCAACGGGTGCAGCGCTGGGCTTTTTTGCACTGTATTTTATCAACACAAAAAAAGACGCATTGCTTACCAGGAGTTTTACCACACCGCGCTCTCTTAAAATGGGACTTTATTACCTTGTGGCATCAGGGGTATTTCTCATACTGTCTGTCAATGTATCTCATTTTTCATGGCTGCTATTTTGGCTTTTTTTGTCTCTTTTTTCTGTAAGTGTCATTTATGCCTTTGGGCTTAACATGCTACTCGCAGGCAAGGAAGCTAAGGCAACATGGTGGCAGTGGTTACTTTTTGCCCCGTACTTCATAGGCAACTATCTTTCATGGCAGTACTATAAACGTAAGCTGCCACTCATGCAAGCACTCAAAGACAATGTCTATATAGGTCGATATCCAAGTACAAAAGAGTATGAGACATTAAAGAATGAAGGTATCTGCCTGGCACTTAATCTGGCAACAGAACAGCAATTACAGAAAGAAGTATTGCCTCAAGTCCGACTTCCCTTTTTGGATCAGACCATCCAGAGTCCTGAATCTTTGCATCAGTGTGTACTGTACATAGAGGCGCACAGGCAGGAAGGTGTGTATGTGCATTGTGCTCTTGGACTCTCTCGCGCCATACTTGCAGCCTCGGCATGGTTGCTTTTTCAAGGCTACAGCATACAAGAGACACAAGAACAGATTGCCAAAATTAGACCAGGGTACGTGAAGTCACCCTATATGCAGCTTACCTTGAAAATGTATGAAACTTACCTGAAAACTATTGCTTGAATCCATAGCCCATTGCTTGCAGATGTTGACGTACCTGGTCGGGTATATCTCCCT
>CAYXZY010000193.1:0-3365 GCA_964469685.1 uncultured Sulfurovum sp.
GTTGCCCCACACAGACGTTCCAGGTCTGCACCTTCGACCACTCGGACACCTCTCAATAAAAGCTATCAAAATTAGATAGAAGGGAATTATAGCTTATCCTTTTTAAAAAGGACTAAATTTAATCTCTTGTAAGTACTATTTGGTTATGATTTCACTGCCTCTTTTCAGACCTGTGCAACAGTACTGAGAGACAACGGGTCAGGATGGGAACATAGCAGCCCACCTTTCTTTGCTGGGTGCCGCAGTAATCTGGGGAGAGGTTTTGTCATTTGACACACCTATAAACTTTGTAACCACAGTAGAATTTTCTGCTGTAAATCTCCCAATGTTTAACACTTTTTGTCTCCATCAATGTCACATAAAAACACATTTCACGACTTTACAAGGCTAATCGTCTTCTTCACTGTGCAGTACACTCCATTCATTAAAAGGCAGTGCATCAAAATACAGTTTTTCGATGCTGTAGCCATAGGTATTGGCAACGGTGACAATGGTGACCTTTTTGATACCGTATTTTTTATAGAGTGAAAATTTGTTTTGGGATTTGACCCAAAGACTCTCTTCGCTCTCAAATGGCGCAGGAATGATCAGTTCATTACTGTCTGTGATGTAACCATGGATGCCCAGGGTCTTTACCGGTATGTTATGTTTTATGAGTGCCAGGGCGATCATGGTGTCAAACTGGTGAATGAAAGGTTGCCCAAGTGTCAGGTATTTGGCAAAAGCAAAGTCGAACAGCAGCATTTTTTTACCCGATTTTTCATGCTGATCCTCTATGAAGAGGACAAGTTTTTCCTCAGTGAAGGCTTTCATGGTTTTGTACAGCCAGTCTTTCGAGACCTTGAACTTCTCCTTGGCAAAGGTGTATATCTGATGAATAGTGAGATGTTTGGTGTGGTGCTGGGCAAGTACAAGCAGGAGCTTTTGCTCATTGGGGGTAAAGGCGCTTTGAAAAAAGGTTTTCATGGCCTGACTGGCAGTTTTTTGTGCACGGGCAACAATGGGCAGCGTGCCTGAACGCAAGAAGTGATTAAAGCCTCTGTTTGACACAGAAGTATGCTCAAAAGCCAAGAATTCCTCATAGTCCAAAGGGAATAATTCCAAAGGGGTGAGTGTCTTGTCTTTAAGCGGGATGCGTGATACGACTATAAGTCGATCCACATTGGGAAAAGCTGAAAGCAGAGACTCTCTGTAGTGGTCAAGTACAAGCACACGAATGCCCTCCTTGTCGATGTGCTGCTGCAATGCCAGAGTGGTAAGTGTGTGAAAGATGAGGTTGGGGTCATCAAAGTCAATATAGAGGACATGCTCGAGTTCTGAGAGTAGATCGAGTACCATAGAGGTCTTTCCGGAGGCACGTACACCGAAGAGATTGATATCTTCTTGGGGAGGAATTTGGCATTTTCGGATGACAAACTGCTCATTGACAGGCAGTTGATTTTGATAATATTCGAGCAAATCCATACTAAACCTTCCTTATTAAAAGGAAATTATTTTCAACATTGTAGCTATTTTTGGTTTAAAACTATGGTTGCTTTCAAAATGTTTGGATATAATTCGCGTTCCTAAATATATGTTAGAGGGTTGCATTCACTGTATTTCCCTGTGTTTTAGGCACCTTGGCTTTGCCTTGCTAACGAGTTCTTTAAAGGGTAAATATGGAAAAAATAAGATTAAAGCTTAAAGCTTACGATCATAGAGTGTTAGACAGATCAGTTGCTGCTATTGTAGATGCAGTTAAGCGTACTGGCGCAGAGATTAGAGGGCCGATTCCAATGCCTACTAAGATCAAACGCTATACCGTTCTTAAATCGCCACACGTCAACAAAGACTCACGTGAACAGTTTGAGATCAGAATCCACGGAAGAATGATCGACATCGTTTCGGCTACTTCAGATACTATTGATTCACTTATGAAGTTGGATCTGGCACCTGAAATTGAAGTTGAAATCAGATCAATGGACAAGTAGGAGTAGAGATGGAATTTATAATTGAAAAAATTGGTATGAGCAGAACTGTAGATGTACCAGCTGTTCCTGTAACACTTCTTAAGATTGTTGAAACAAAAGTATGTGAAGTCAGAGAAGACGGCAAGGCACTTGTAGCGTACAACTCAAGCAAAAAACTGAACAAAAGCATCGAAGGTCAACAGACCAAATACGGTGTTTCTAAAGAGTTTAACAAATTTATGACGATCGAAGTGGCTGAAGGTACTGAAGCCGGTGACTTAAGTGCAGCGGCACTTGCTGAAGCGACACTTGTGAAAACATCTTTAGAGACTAAAGGTAGAGGTTTCCAGGGTGGTATGAAGCGTCACGGATTTGGCGGCGGTCCTGGGTCACACGGACACAGATTTGGTAGACGTATCGGTTCTATCGGTAATGCTGAGTGGCCTGGACGTGTCCAAAAAGGTAAAAAAATGCCTGGACAGTACGGTAACGCAAAAACAACTGTAAAAAATGACGTAGTGTCATTCGATGCTGACAATGGCATCTTAGTATTAAAAGGTTCAATCCCGGGTCACAACGGGGCCAGAGGATTAGTAAGGATAGTTAAATAATGAAAACAACAGTAATTAAAACAACAGACCTTCCAAAGGCATTTTTGGAAGTTCACCCACATAACCTTTACCTTTACTGTAAAGCATATGCGGCTGGACTTAGAGCAAATACGGCTCAAACCAAGAACAGATCTGCTGTAAGCGGTGGCGGTAAAAAGCCATGGGCTCAAAAGGGTGGCGGACGTGCCAGAGCAGGTTCATTGAGATCTCCACTTTTTGTTGGCGGTGGTGTTGCATTTGGTCCAAGTACAAACAAAAACTATGATCAAAAAGTAAACAAAAAGCAAAAGAAGCTTGCGCTTTACCATGCAATCGCTGAAATGGCTGCAAACGAAAAAGTATTCGTTGTAGATAACATCGCAGTAGAATCTGGTAAAACAAAAGATGCTATGGCATTTGTAAACGGTTTAGAGCAAAGAGATGTACTTGTGGTAAAAGAGATGATTGATGATAAGACTTTCTTAGCATTCAGAAACCTCCAAAATGCATACCTTATCGAACCAAATGAGCTTAATGCTTACCTTGCTGCGGCATATCACTCAATCGTGATTGAAAAAGCAGTATTTGATAAATTGACAAAAGAGGCTTAATATGGCAGATATTACAGATATCAAATCAATTATGTATACAGAGAAGAGTTTATCTCTTCAAGAAGATGGTGTTATCGTAGTTCAAACAACTCCTAGAATGACTAAAAATGGTCTAAAAGAAGTATTTAAAGAATTCTTTGGCATTAACCCACTTAGAGTAAACTCAATGAGAGTAAACGGTAAAGTGAAAAGATTTAAAGGTATCGAAGGTAAAA
>CAYXZY010000194.1:0-3362 GCA_964469685.1 uncultured Sulfurovum sp.
TTCTGGGTAGCACGTATGATGATGATGGGTGAACACTTTACAGGTGAACTGCCTTTTAAAGATATCTATATGCATGCCCTCGTGCGTGATGAGCATGGCGCGAAGATGTCCAAATCAAAAGGGAACGTCATAGATCCGCTAGATATGGTGGAAGAGCATTCTGCAGATATCATCCGTTTCACCCTTGCCTACCTTGCTGTACAGGGACGGGATATCAAGTTGGGTGAGAAGAACCTGGAACAGTTCAGGAACTTTACGAACAAACTTTACAATGCCAGCAACTACCTCCAACTCAATGTAGATACATTCAAAGACCTTAAAGATATTGAAGTCAAAACAGCGCTTGGGCGCTACATGCAAAGCCGTTTAGGTTTGGCAGTAGAAGAAGTGCGCCAGACCCTTGAGGCTTTCAAATTCAACGAAGCTGCTAGGGTTTTGTATAATTTTGTCTGGAATGAGTTCTGTGACTGGGGCATAGAGTACTCCAAGGCTGACAAGGAAAGCATTGTAGAATTGGGAGCCATCTTTAAAGAGACGCTCAAAATGGTTTCTCCCTTTATGCCTTTCATCTCTGATCATCTTTACCATAAGCTCTCGGGTACATCTATTGAGGAAGGTAAATCACTGATGGTCATGCATTTTCCTAAAAACATAAGCAGAGATGAAAAGGCAGAACATACATTTGCCATCATTCAAGAGGCCATTACCTCACTCAGACGTGCCAAAGTCGTCATAGACATGGGGAATTCAAAAATAGACAAGGCCTACATCAAACTCGATGTACCCATAGACACCCACATGGCCAAACCGTTCATACAGAAACTCGCAAAAGTGACAGACATCACGTTTGTAGATACCAAGGTACCTGACTCCATCACTGATGTCTCGGATAATCTGGAGGTCTATCTCCCAACAGGTGAGATAGATATGACACCTATTATCAACAAGCTGACTCGTCAAAAAGAGAAACTTGAAAAAGAAATACAAAAACTCAGCGGCATGCTCAACAATGAACGTTTTGTGGCCAATGCACCTGAAGCTGTGATCGCTGAAAACACTCAGGCACTGGAAGACGCCAACAATAAAATGGCAAAAGTCACGCAAGAGCTTGAAGGGTTTGGTGTATAATGCAAGAGATCATCAAATCAGCCTATGAGGCATTACTGTCAAAAGAGTACGACAAAGCCCTGGAGCTTTATACGGCACTGGTAGCCAAAAAAGAACCTACTTCTTTCTACTATCTTGGTTTTCTGTACTTTAAAGGCTACGGCATACCACAGGACTCCAAAATGGCATTTGAACACTACCTGGAAGCCGCCACCAGAGAAGTACCTGTTGCACAATTTGAAGTGGCACTCATGCTTGAGAACGGAGAAGGTTGTGAGAAAAATGAATCTGAAGCAGCCTTCTGGTATGAAGAGGCGGCCAAACGTGGAAACATGGATGCATTCAACAATCTTGGGGCTATGTTCAAAGAGGGACGTGGTGTTCACCAGGACTACAAAAAAGCTTTCATTCTTTTTTCCAAAGCAGCCCAGGCCGGCAATGCCAAAGCCCAGTTCAACCTTGGTGCCCTGTATGACATGGGTCTAGGATGTGAAGAAAATAAAGAAAAAGCCATAGAGTGGTGCAGAAAAGCTGCATACCAAGGACATGAAATGGCCGCAGGCATCATCAAACGTATGCAACATGACGGACAGATCGTTTTTTAAACACTGACTTCCGCATTCTCTTCAGGTTGCACCTTCTGTGTTAGAAACTTCTTTTGAAACTCATCTGCTGGTACAGGTTTTGAAAAGAAGTATCCCTGATAGCTTATTTCCCTGTCCAGTTCCAGCAAGAGATTTTTCTGTCTTTTGTTTTCTATACCTTCAACGATGATATTGTAGTCAAATTGGCGACCTATGTCTAAAATGGTCTTCATCAAAGCCACATCTTGAGGTTTGTGTCCAAGATCTTTTACAAACTCTCTGTCTATCTTCAAGGTATGAAAAGACAGTTTTTTCAAGTATGAAAGTGAGGAATACCCTATACCAAAATCATCGATCGCACAGCGTACACCATGTGATCTGAGTGCATTGATGACACCCTGTGTTGCCGAAAAGTGATCGATAAGAGAACGTTCGGTGATTTCCAGCATGATCTCTGAAGTACTTACACCATATGACTTCAGTTTGCCTAAAAAATGTTTTGTGAAATTGTTTTCCAAAAACTGCGTAGCATTGATATTGACAGAAACATGTTTTAAATTCCATACACCCTCACTTTTCCACTGTGCGATCTGTTTACAGGTTTTATCCAGGATCCACCATGTGATCTCTGAAAGAAAACCCGCTTTGATAGCAAGAGGTATAAAATGTTCAGGACTTAGCAGTCCACGCTCAGGATGCATCCATCGTATAAGAAGTTCAGCTGAGATAATCGCTTCATCCTTGAGCGAGACAATAGGCTGAAAAAAAAGATCCAACTGGTCATGTCGTGTCGCATAAGCAAGGTCATGCTGCAGCAAGAAGAGGTCTTTTTGTTGTTTATCCAAAGATTCATCATAGTAGGAGATATGCTCATTGTGCTGTTTTGCCTGATACATAGCTAGGTCGGCATGACGGATCATCTCGTCACAACTGTCATCCTGTGGTTCTATAATGACAATGCCGATACTGGCACTGATATGCAGGTTCATCTCTTTGACCAGATACGGCTCACTGAATGCAGCGTGTATTTTTTCTGCGTAGTCTTGGGCCATGGTCTTGGTATATGTTCTGTCTTCAGAGACAGACGGCACGACAATGATAAACTCATCACCCCCCAATCTACTGACCTTAAACGCACTGCCCAATGCCGTCAATCGTTTTGAGACAGCCAAGAGTACTTCATCTCCAACAGCATGCCCCAGTGAATCATTAATACTTTTAAAGTGATTAAGATCGAGATAAAAAAGTATAGAAAAATGTGTATGATGTTCTTCTTTTTGCACAAGTGCTTTCATAAAAGTTTGCAACCCTCTGCGGTTCAAAAGACCCGTTAAGATATCATGTTCAACCAGGTATTTAAGTTCCTCAAGTGCCTTGTGTTCTTTGGTTTTATCTTCTATGATCCCCACGCCGCCAAGCACTTCATTTTGGGAACCCATAAAAGGAAATGTCTTTGCTTCTAAAGAATAATAGGTACCATCTATAGACACATATGGCCCTCTATAGTTTTGCGGTTGTCCATTCAGTGTACTGACAAGTGTAGACAATCCTCGCATATCCGGAAGCGCATGAAGATCCATGCCTATGACACTGTCTACAGACTCCCGACCAAACAAACCACACAAAGATTGATTGCAGTCAAGTACTTCCAATGCTTCATTGTAGGTAAAG
>CAYXZY010000195.1:0-3348 GCA_964469685.1 uncultured Sulfurovum sp.
GAATGGGTGCGAAACGCGTTTCCGAACTCTTTAAAAAAGCCAAGCAGTCTGCGCCGAGTATCGTCTTCATAGACGAGATAGATGCCGTAGGTAAAAGCCGTGGTGATTTCAGGAATGATGAACGTGAGGCCACATTGAACCAGCTGCTTACTGAAATGGATGGCTTTGAAGAAAGTTCGGGTGTCATTGTCATAGGCGCAACCAATAAAATAGATGTACTGGATGAAGCACTGCTGCGTGCTGGCCGTTTTGACCGTCGCATACACATCTCACTACCGGATCTTGCGGACAGGATCAAGACTCTGGAACTCTATCTTGCGCATAAACCCAACAACGTAGATACTACGCAAGTGGCACGTATGACCGTGGGCTTCAACTCTGCAGCCCTTGATACCCTCACCAATGAAGCTGCAATATATGCTATGAGAGAAGGGCGCAAGGTGGTAGAGACCAGCGACTTTGAAGCAGTGAAAGAAAAAGTACTTCTGGGTAAACGAAAAATACTTTCTTTCACTGAAGATGAACGCCAGATCCAAGCAGTCTATCAGGGTGCAAAAGCGGTCATAGCCACATGGCTGGATATAGAGTTTGACAAGATAGGCATCGTCAATACCCGTCTTATCAACCAGGAACACGAAATACTGTCGCGTTCCCAACTCATCAACAAGATCAAGTTTTACCTCTCAGGAAGCATCGCTACAAAATTGTTCTACGATGAACAATTTACCAATGCCAGCGCAGACATACAGCAGGCCAAAGCGCTTGTGCATAAGGTCATTTATGAGTATGCCATGAGTGAGAACTTCCTTGTAACACCACATCAGGAAGAAGCACTCTTGAAAGAAACGGTTTCCGAGGTTACCGTTCTGCTTAAAACGCTTGAAAATGCGTTATCTGAGCTTAAAGTCTATCTCTTGAACCATGAGAACATAAGCCAAGAAGAATGTAGAAAGATTTTACGTGATCTATTTTAGTGGCTTCTCATTGACCCATGAGGAAGGATTGTTTTCGGAGTATACTGCGAATGGAGCGCTCTGTGTATCGGGGTTTAGCTATGGAGCGCAAAAAGCATTTGAGTATGTGTATGCAAGCAAGAAACGTGTGGACAGACTTGTATTGCTTTCTCCTGCTTTTTTTCAAAACCAGAAACCCTCGTTTGTTCGCACACAATTACGCTACTTTACATCAGGCAAAGAAGCGTATGTGAAACAGTTTTTAGAAAATGTCAGCTATCCTTCAAGAAAGGATCTGTCTGAGTACCTCTGCGTAGGCACCAAAGAGGAGTTGGAGGCACTCCTGACCTACACCTGGGATCAACAAAAATTACAAGAATTAGTCTCCAGAGGTGTAAGCATAGAAGTTTTTTTAGGCGCTGAAGACAAAATCATAGATACAAAAGAAGCCTTGGGTTTTTTCTATGATCTGACAACAACCTACTACCTCAAAGATGCAGGGCACCTGCTTGTATAAAAAGGAAGGAAGAAGATGACAAATATAGTGATTACAGGCTGTTCTACAGGCATTGGACTGGAAACTGCCAAATACCTCAAAGAAAGATTTATCACGGTATATCCTACTGCAAGGCATGAAAAAGATGTGCAGATGCTCAAAAGTCTGGGATTTGAAAATGCCCTTCAGTTGGATGTGACAAACCCACAGCAGATTCAAGAGGTCATCGCATCTGTGCTGTCTATGGAAAACCGTATTGATGTATGGTTCAACAATGCCGGGTACGGGCAACCCGGAGCAGTCGAAGACATAGAAACCAACATACTCAAAGAACAGTTTGAAACGAATGTATTTGGACTGCATGAATGTACGCGTCAAATCATTCCCGTCATGAGAAAGCAGGGACACGGAAAGATCATACAGCACAGTTCCGTGCTGGGCATTGTCTCTCTTTTTGG
Source organism: uncultured Sulfurovum sp. (assembly GCA_964469685.1). Taxonomy (GTDB): domain Bacteria; phylum Campylobacterota; class Campylobacteria; order Campylobacterales; family Sulfurovaceae; genus Sulfurovum. The sequence goes on from CAYXZY010000195.1 coordinate 1,908, forward strand.
AAGAGGTGCCTACAATGCAAGCAAGTATGCCATAGAAGGACTGACCGATACACTCCGTTTGGAACTTAAAGACACCGATATACATGCCGTACTTCTCAATACAGGCCCTGTCACCAGTCATTTTAGACAAACAGCGGTTAAAAAACTACAGGAAAATGTTGATATTGAGCATTCTGTTTTTAAAAACCAGTATCAAAAAACCCTAAGTGCAAATGCGAAAAAAGTGCCTTTCAATGAAGAGGCTGATGCAGTAGCGTCAGTGGTGCATAAGATCATCTTGGCCAAAACACCAAAACCTCGATACTACATCACCAAAGCAACCTACCTTTTGGGGTATTTTAAACGTGTACTGAGTACCGCACAACTTGACAGGGTATTGTCAAAGCTCTCTTAGTGTGCTGCTAGTATCTGGAACTTTTATTACGACCTGTCGTTTTGGAAATATACATGGCACTGTCCGCATACTTAATGGCTTCATCCAGATTTGTTTCATCATCAACGGGTGCCATACCCAAACTAATGGTTACATGGATGATATGGTCTCTGTACCGGATCAGAAGATTCTCTACAGACTCCCTTAGCTTTTCACTGACAAAGTAGGCATGATTGATCTTGGTATTCGCCAGAAAAACAAGAAACTCTTCACCGCCCCAACGTACAGCGACATCATCTTTACGTATGGTTTCACGGATACATTTTGCGATCTCCTGGATGACATGGTCACCGGCATCATGCCCATAGGTATCGTTTATGGCCTTAAAATGATCAATGTCGCACATAAGCACGACGCCTTTTGAACTGCCCAGTTTGTAGGTATTGTCGTTATATCCGCGTCTGTTGTACAGCCCTGTGAGTTCATCACGTTTTAAAAAAAACTGCAGGTCTTTTTGTAGTTTCTTCATTTTTCTGGCAGTGGTTGCCCTGGCATACTCATACAGTGCTGCAAGTAATGACACGGCAATAAAAGAGAGTATGATCCTGATCTTAAGTTCTTTGGTATAGATCGTATCCAGGCTGTAGCCTATGGGAACATAGAGCATGATGCTCACCAGACCCAGGAACACAAGAAGTTCCATCAATCCTTTTTTCAATCCATGAAGGAACAGGGCAATGGGAGGCAGACAATAGATCCAAAGGTGTCCGGTATTGTCAACACCTCCTGAATAGAGCAAATACAGCATCAGAACAAAAAACATGTAAAATACAGCATTGGCAGCAAACAAATAATTTTCTGTTGCTTTCAGATAAAATATATTCAAGACCAGGATAAAAGCAACACTAAGAAGCAAAAAGGTGAGCAGGGTATCGCTGTAGACATAGTCTGTTAAGCTTAAGGGAATGACAAATACGATACCTACCAGACTAAAGGTATTGATAAGATAGATCTTGAGAGATTTTTCATTGCTTTCCTGATGGTAAAAACCATCACGAAGATAATCAA
>CAYXZY010000196.1:0-3321 GCA_964469685.1 uncultured Sulfurovum sp.
AGTACATCCAATGATTTGGTTTATGGTAAAATGATACAAGAAGGAGTTATATGCAAAACGTCAAAAAAGTATTGTTACTACCTATATATCTGATACAGATTTTTACTACATCCAAATCTTTTGATTCACATCCTATTATAGGAAGTAGGGTCTTGAACAGACTGGGTCTTCATGTGTTTAGGCTTGTTTTAGCACATGGTATGATGCGGTTTAAAATGTTTGTACTCTCTTTTTCTGTTCCAAAGGAATTACAAAAAGAGTATTATGAAAAAGGATATATCCTTTTGGAGAATGTACTCAGTGAAGAGGATTTCAATGCAGTGGTTCAAGAGTCCCAGGATGTGCGCTCAGATATCAGGGAATGTATACAGGGTGATACACTTACGCAGCGCATACACCTGACAAAAGAAAATTATAACCAAACGTCAACGATACAAAAATTGCTTACCCAATCAAATATTGTTAGACTGTTTAAATTTACTGCGGGTAAAAACCATCGTCCTATTTCACATATACAGGTGATCAAAAGTAAATATGTTGAGGGCAAGAACGATCCACAGAAGCATTTGCACAGCGACACCTTCCATCCTACGATGAAGTATTGGTTCTTTTTACAGGACGTCAACGAAGGAATGGCTCCATTTACTTATGTTGAAGGTTCAAACAGGCTTACATGGAAGCGTATTAAGTGGGAGTACAAAAAGAGTATAACTATACACACAGAAAATGCTTTGTATTCCAGAAGAGGTTCTTTTAGGGTTGAGGAAGATGAATTGGAAGCATTGGGACTACCTGCACCCAAAAGTGTATGTGTCACCAAAAATACTTTGGTGATTGTCAATACCTATGGGTTTCACAGAAGAGGAGATGCCAGGCAAAAAAATCTGCGAGCAGAAATATGGGGTCTTAGCAGAACAAATCCTTTTAATCCTTTTGTAGGGTTTGATTTTAAATGGTTGCATCATTTAGAAAATATTGGTTTGGAAAAAATACGTGAATTAGCAGACAATAAAGCCGCCAAAAAAGGCATACTGTCAAGTTGGCATGTCATAAAAAGTCAAAATCTATATGAGGATGATTCATGCCAAACATCAAAAAAGTAGATGTGTCTGAAAAGCGTATTTACGGTTTGCAAACAACCACACAAAACAGTGACGAAATGCATCAGCAGACGCAAAAGATAGGAGCACTTTGGGGTCGCTATGGTGAAGAAGTGTTACCAAGACTCACAGAGGGCACGGCACTGTATGGCGTCTATCATCACTATGAGTCAGATAGATACGGGAAGTATGATGTCCTTGTGGGAAGTGAGGTGGCATCTGAGGGCTTGGATGCTGTTGTGTTGAATGAGGGCAGGTATCTGCGCTTTCCTGCCCATGGTTCAAGGCCTCAGGCTATTATCAGTGCCTGGGAGCAGGTGTGGGCATACTTTGAAGACCCGAGCATCGATGAGCGTAGAGCCTACGAGACGGACTTTGAGCACTATGTTTCTGAAGAGGAGGCATATATCTACATAGGGGTGCATTACTTTTAGGATGTTTTGGCATAATCACCACCAAGATATATGGAGCCAAAATGCAAGAAGTCACAAGAGAAGAAAGTACGATGCAAGCATCAACGATCACCAGAGAAAATGTCAGGAAGTTTGTCATGATGTTTTACAGCAAAATCATCAACGATGACATTGTCTCGCCGTTTTTTATAGCCAAACTCGGAGAAGATATGCAAGGCGAGCACTGGCAGGAACACCTTGAGATCATCGTAGGATTTTGGACTTCGTTGGCCTTTGGCAAGCCCAAGTACACACGACAGCTTTTTTTGCCTCATACACAGCTGGGACCCGATCTCAAGCGTGAGACCTTTGAGCAGTGGCTGAAACTGTTTGGCCAGACGCTGGACAGTGTGTATGTACCCAAGATCGCTGATCTGTTTAAAGAACGCGCGCATATCATCGCAGGCAACTTTATGCGAAACCTGAAGATAGCATGATGCTTTTTGATCGCAGACAATATCATAGAACAAGGTAGATAGAAATGCAGGCCAAATTACCCGGCTCAGATGGTGAAAAACGCTTACAGGAAAAGTTCGATACTATGCAGGATGCTTTGAACTTCTACAACAAGCAGGTCATCACCCATCTCTCACCGTTGATGCAGGATTTCATTCAAAAGCAGGAGATGATGTTCATCTCCACCGCAGATGCCAAAGGAGAGTGTGATGCTTCCTTTCGTGCTGGACATGCGGGATTTGTACAGATACTCGATGCGCATCATCTGCTCTACCCCGAATACAAAGGCAACGGTGTCATGGCAAGTATGGGGAATATCAGCGAAAACCCCAATATCGGTCTGATGTTCCTGGATTTTTTCGAAACCAAGGTCGGACTGCATGTCAACGGAAAAGCCCGTATCATCGACAAAAGTGATCTTGCACATACGCTCAAAGCCTATCCTGATACCTACAGGCATTTGCAGGAAAACCCGGATACCTTCAAGATCGTTTCGTATGTACTTGTAGAAGTCGAAGAGGCTTATATCCATTGCTCGATACATATACCGATGTTTGAAAAGCGTGACGAGAAAAGTTATGTCAAGCAGTTTCCCAAACATTCCAAAGGCGGTGATGCCTTTGGTGTTGCAGATCTACCCAGACCGTGGGCGGAAAAGCCAGAGTAAGTGTGTAGTTTTGTATCTGTCAGTAAAATTTATCTTGAAAATAAATTTTATTTACAAAAGGTTAGTGTTATCTATGTATGATGCAAAAAGAAGAGTGATTTGGCGTCCATTAAATTTGATTACACGAACACAGACACTTGTCCTCTTCTATTTTCTTCATCAACAGACAAGCACCCTATGAGCCCATATTTAAGTCTATAAGATACAATACCCCATGAAACAAAACACAGCACTCAATATACTCAAATCAGGCAAAAATGTCTTCATTACCGGCTCAGCAGGTACAGGAAAGACGTATCTGCTCAACCTCTATACACAGTACTTAAAAGAGCGCAGGGTGTACCCGACTATTGTGGCACCTACAGGCATCGCGGCGTCACATTTGGGTGGACAGACGATCCATTCATTTTTTGCTTTGGGCATACGCGAGAGCATCGATGAGGGGTATGTCGCGTTTTTGATGGAAAAAAAGTACTTGAAGACCAGGTTTTCCAAACTCAAACTGCTCATCATTGACGAAATCTCTATGGTCTCGCCTGAGCTCTTTAGCGCTATGGACCTGGTCTTGCGTGGTTTTAAAGGAGTGGATGCCCCTTTTGGTGGGGTGCAGGTGGTCATTTCCGGCGACTTCTTTCAGTTGCCTCCT
>CAYXZY010000197.1:0-1663 GCA_964469685.1 uncultured Sulfurovum sp.
TAAAGCAGTTTCGCCAACTTGACTCCAAGACACCGGGACACCCGGAGTATGGACACACTGACGGGGTAGAGATCACTACGGGGCCTTTAGGTCAAGGGATCGCCAATGCTGTTGGTTTTGCAGCGGCACAAGCCTATACTGCAAACCAGGTAAACTCAGAGACCTGCGAGCTGATAGACCACAAAGTCTACTGCCTGTGTGGGGATGGTGACCTTCAGGAAGGTATCTCGTATGAAGCATGCTCCCTGGCCGGGCATTTGGGACTGAAGGATCTCGTGCTTATCTATGACAGCAATGAGATCACTATCGAGGGAGATACCAGCATCGCATGGAGTGAAGATGTGGCGACACGTTTTGCGGCACAGAACTGGAATGTGATGAAGATCAACGGTCACTGCTATGACGATATAGAAAAAGCACTTGATGAAGTACAGGATGCCACAAAACCTACGATCATCATTGCCAATACGATCATAGGTAAAGGCGCAGGAGAGCTTGAGGGTACACACCATACTCACGGTGCACCTTTGGGTGAAGACATCATTGAAGCATCCAAAGCCAAAGAGGGCTTTGATCCTGAAGCGAAATTTGTGATCCCTGAAGATGTACTCTTGAGATTTAGGTGTGCAATAGAGCAGGGTGAACTTGCTGAAAAAGAGTGGATACACAGACAGAAAGAGGCACCGCTTGTAGAGCAGAACATCGCACTGGAGAAGCTGCTTAACCCAGACTTCTCAGCGATCAACTATCCTGATTTCTCTGAGGATAAGCAGATGGCTACGAGAGACTCAAACGGTAAGATACTCAATGCTATTGCTACCGCACTTCCAGGATTTATCGGTGGGTCTGCCGACCTGGCGCCATCAAACAAAACCGAGCTTAAAGGACTGGGTGATTTTCCAAAAGGTCGAAATATGCACTTTGGTATCCGTGAGCATGCGATGGCTGCCATTACCAATGCGATGGCCCTGTATGGTACGACCATGCCGTTCAATGCGACATTCTTTGTGTTCTCTGACTACCTTAAGCCTGCTGCGCGTATTGCTGCATTGACAAGTATCCAAAACTTCTTTGTCTGGACGCATGACAGCATCGGTGTGGGGGAAGACGGTCCAACGCATGAGCCTATTGAGCAGCTCAGTCAGTTCAGGGCATTGCCAAACTTCTATGTATGGAGACCGGCAGATGCAACCGAAAATGTTGAAGCATGGAAGACGGCACTGACCATAAACGCACCGCATGGTTTTGTTCTTTCACGTCAGAAACTTGCAACACTGAAGCCCAAACGTGACTTTGGTGAGGTAAGCCGTGGTGCCTACATCGTCAAAAAACGCAAAGATGCAAACTTTACGCTCATGGCTTCAGGTTCGGAACTTATGCCGTGTCTTAAAGCAGCCTGTCACCTGGCTGTACTTGGCATCAAGGCCAACGTGGTCTCCGTACCTTGTTTTGACCTCTTTAATGAACAGGATGCAGCATATAAAGCTACCGTTATAGACCCAAACACCAAAGTGTTGGCAGTAGAAGCAGCTGCAGGTTCAGAGTACTACCGCTATGCCGATGATGTACTGGGCATGGAAACCTTCGGCGCCTCAGCTCCGGCAGACCTGCTCTTTGAGAAGTTTGGCTTTACCCAAGAGGGCATCATGAAACGAGCATGCGC
>CAYXZY010000197.1:1763-3242 GCA_964469685.1 uncultured Sulfurovum sp.
GATGCCTCATGGCTGGAACCTCTTCAGGGTGAATTTGAAGCTTCTTATATGAAAGAGTTAAGGGCTTTCCTTGCAGATGAGATACATCATCAGAAAACGATCCTTCCAAATACTTCACTGTGGTTCAATGCGCTCAATACTACCCGACTCGAAGAGGTCAAAGTGGTCATCCTCGGACAAGACCCATACCCGACCATCGGTCATGCACATGGCTTGTGTTTCTCGGTTCTGCCAGAGGTCAAACCTCTGCCTAAATCTCTGCTCAATATCAATAAAGAGCTACTGGATGACCTGGGTATTGACAACAACCATAACGGGTACTTGCAGCCATGGGCCAAGCAGGGGGTGTTACTTTTGAATGCTGTACTTACTGTAGAAGCAGGGAAGACCAATGCACATCAGGGGAAAGGCTGGGAGCAGTTTACTGACAGTGTCATTAGGGTTGTCAACGAAAAGTGTGAAAACGTGGTTTTTATACTCTGGGGAAGTTATGCGCAAAAAAAAGGTGCATCCATAGATACCTCAAAGCATCTGGTGATAAAGAGTCCACACCCTTCACCGCTGTCAGCGTACAGAGGATTTTTTGGAAGCAAGCCTTTTTCCCGTACAAATGCCTATCTGGAGGCGCATGGAAAAACACCCATCAACTGGCAGCTGTAAGAGATCTTGTCTGTTTCTATGCAGGCGGGCAGACAAAGTAGCGCATATTGATATCTTTTAATGGTGTACTCCAACCCAGATAATATGTTTTGTTTTCATTGTTGACGATAAGCGTATCTTCATTAAAATAGTGTTTCATCACTGTTTCGACATGGGCGTTTTCACCGTTGATCTCTACTATCCAGATAAATGCGATTTTTTTGAGTTGATGCACCTCTTTACGTTTACGTATAATGGAGCGCAGTTCATTTTCTACGTCACATACGCTTGTATCAGGTCTGAGTGCAGAGATGTCAATGACAGCCTCCAACCCTTCAATAGAGGTGAGTTTTTTCCAGTAGTCATGTGTGAATTTGTTGGCAAAAGTGGGTTCAGGGACATTTTTTGTGGTGGCCAGCATGAACCCGGCATTTTGGATGTACTGCGGGGCATTTAAGGAGATAGCTTCAAGGTCAGCGCGTGGGTAGTCGCCATAGGTCATCTCTTCTTCATCAAGCAGGTAATTCTTTTTAAAATACCTCAGAGCATCTTCTTCTTTGATGCGCTTTGCTTCGTGAACAATGGCCACAGGGTAGTCTTTGTCACAGCCATAGGGTGTTTTTGTAAAAAGGATATGTAAACTTTTTTTCACATCAATGAGTGAGGTATGTGAACCAAGTATGATCTCCAGGTCATTGATGAAATCAGGCTTGTGCTTTTCCATTAGCTTAACATGCCTCTGACCTCGTCTTCATCTATACGGTCTTTATCGTATTTGACCACTGCAATGTTTTCTGTTTCGTTCACGTAGCTCTCGACGATCGCATCATGATCTGTGAG
>CAYXZY010000198.1:0-3237 GCA_964469685.1 uncultured Sulfurovum sp.
AATTAAGTCGGTCTTTTAAAATCTTTCCTGGCGCCTTTTTTGGCATTCTGAATACTGAACCTTATGGCTTCTCTGATGATAAGCAATAGGGTTATACCTGCGAGTATCTCATACCCTATGGCCCAGGTCAGGATGAAGGAAGAGTCCTCATTGAGAGACAAAAATAGCTCTACTTCTCCTTCTCCCACATAGAAGAAAAGAAACATCAAGCCTGCAATATAAGGCAATGAGATAAAATAAAACAGTAAAAACAGCTTTTCAAAACCGGCAGGGAAAATCAGCGGTGCATCTTCGTAAGTTATCTGCTGTTGCGAGAACTTGTCACTTTCGTTTTGAAGCCTCTTCTCTTTGGGTGCATAGGTGACATGTGTGTTGTTAAAACCATTACTTGCCATCTGTACGCCTTTCCCTATTGTGTAGTATTGTAGTATAAGTTAAATATATCCATAATCATATCATAAAAATGTCAAAAAAAGTTAAATGTATTTTCAAATGAGGATGCTCTAATTTGTTATAGGTTAAAATAAACAAAAAATCAGGCTATCCTTTGAAAACTATCACTATTATTGACACCTTTGGTTACTTCTTTCGTTCATATTTTGCACTTCCTCCTTTACGTAATTCTGATGGCTTTCCAACAGGTTTATTGACCGGTTTTATAAATCTTGTAGACTCATTGCATCGAGACCACAGTACGGACTATTTGGTTTTTGCACTGGATGCAAAGGGCAAGACCTTTCGTAACGATATCTACCCGGAATATAAGGCAAACAGAGAGGCTGCTCCAGAGGATCTGACCAAACAGCTCCCTGTAGCCATAGAATGGATAGAACAGATGGGTTTTGCCAATCTCTCCAAAGAAGGCTATGAGGCGGACGATATTATCGCTACGGTCACAAAATTTGCAAAAGAGAAGGGGATGAAAGTACGCATCGTCTCACATGACAAAGACCTGTACCAGATGATAGATGATGGCATTGTCGTGATGTATGATGCGGTTAAAAAACAGGAGGTTGATGAAGAGGCGTGCATTGCCAAGTTTGGGGTGAACCCTAAAGACTTTATCAACTTTCAGGCCATTTTGGGAGATAGCTCAGATAATGTACCCGGGATCAAAGGTATCGGAAAAGTAGGTGCTGCAAAACTCATCAACAAATACCATACCCTTGAAGCGATCTATGATGATATAGAAAATGCCGGTACGCCACGCATCCAGCAACTGCTTCTTGATGGCAAAGAGCAGGCATTTATGTCGCGCGAGCTGGTTAAAATGCGTACAGATGTCTTTAAAGACGTGGATGTAGAGAGTTTTGTGTTTGAAGACAAGAACTACCTTTCCTGCCTCATCGATGCGTTTGAAAAGTATGAAATGAAGCAGGCCATACGTAAGGCCAAAGTAGGCATGGAAGAGGTAGAGTGCAAGCCGTATGAAGCGCCAAAGAAACCTTCTTTGACATTTGAAGCCATTACTTTGGATACAAAAGAGAAACTGGAAAGTGTACTCAAGGGCATAGACAAAGATGCCATAGTCGCTTTTGATACCGAAACCACAGGGTTAAATACCAGGGTTGCCAAAATGGTAGGGTTTTCGTTTTGTATAGATAGGCAAAAGGCTTATTATGTACCGGTAGGGCATAGTTACTTAGGTGTAGAAGATCAGGTGCGTTTAGAAGATGCTTTGGTAGCATTAAAGAAATTAATGCAGTACAACATTGTAGGACAAAACCTAAAGTTTGACTTTTCACTGCTTTATAATCAATATGACATGGAGCCGGTCATCCCATTTGCCGATACCATGATCATGGCATGGCTTTCGAATCCTGGCTCAAAGATAGGGCTGGATACGTTGGCAAAGCAGTATTTCAAGTATGAGATGAAACCTTTTAAAGAGGTGGTGAAAAAAGGAGAAGACTTTTCAGGTGTTGCTATAGCAGATGCAACATTCTATGCGGCAGAAGATGCATGGATGACATTTATGCTCTACGGTGCCATCAAAAAGAAGATGGAACTCTCATCGCTTACGCACCTGCTTAAAGAGGCTAAAAATGTAGAGTATCCTTTTATGAACGTACTTCTGCGCATGGAAACACTTGGTATAAAAGTAGCAGAAGATAAACTCATAGCACTGCAAAAGAGACTAAGTGAGGATTTGGCGACACTGACAGATGAGATCTATGCACTTGCAGGTTCGGAATTCAATATCAAGTCCACACAGCAGCTTGGTGTGGTACTGTTCCAGCAGATAGGTCTTAAGGGCGGCAAAAAAACAAAAACAGGGTACAGTACCAATGAGGCAGTACTTAGATCGCTTAAAGATGAGCATGAGATCATCCCCAAGATACTGGAATACCGTGAATATCAAAAGATACTCTCTACCTATGTTGAGCCTCTTTTGAAGCTGGCAAAAGCAGATGAGAACTCTCGCATTTACACGAGTTTTAATCAGACAGGTACGGCCACAGGTCGTTTAAGTTCCCGCGACCCGAACTTGCAGAATATCCCTGTACGATCCAAACTGGGGCGTTCGGTCCGGGAAGCTTTTGTGGCCAAAGAGGGCTATAAGCTGGTGAGTATAGATTACTCCCAGATAGAGTTGCGCCTTCTTGCCCATTTTTCCAAAGATGCTGCACTGCTGAAAGCATTTAAGGACGGGGTAGACATCCACCTGGCAACTGCGACCATCTTGTTTGGTGAAGCCCAAGCGCAAAAAAAGAGAAACTTTGCGAAGTCTGTGAACTTTGGACTGCTTTACGGTATGGGGCCTAAAAAGCTCTCAGATGAGCTCGGCATTACATCCAGTGAGGCCAAAGAGATCATCAGCAACTACTTTGCGTCATTTCCTACTGTCAAAAATTTCTTAGAGGGCATTCAGGAACATATGAAAATAGACGGATATGTGGAGACCATACTTAAACGAAGACGTATCTTTGACTACGAAGCAGCCAACGGCATGCAAAAAGCTGCCTATCATCGCGAATCGGTAAATACGGTTTTCCAAGGCTCTGCAGCAGACCTTATAAAACTTTCCATGAATGAGATAGATATGATGATACGCGAAGAAGACCTTGATGCTTTTATGCTTCTGCAGATACATGATGAACTCATCTTTGAGATCAAAGAAGAACAGGTTGAAGAGATCTCTAAACGTTTTGTTCATACCATGGAAAATGTATTGGAGCTTGAAGTACCGTTAAAATGTTCAGTAAGTGTAGGTGATAGTTGGGGAGAGTTGAAGTA
>CAYXZY010000199.1:0-1856 GCA_964469685.1 uncultured Sulfurovum sp.
GCTACTTTACTGACCTGTACTACCCTTTCAGCCCACCTTCCTACATCGATGTGCAGTGGCATATGCCGTTGGTGTATTTTCTGCTTGCCTACAAAGTGATTGAACTTGGCATTTTTTATCTTGTTTTTTACCGAAAACACTACCTCAAGCTCTTGGAAGCACAATTTCATATAGACTTTTTGGGGAAATTCGAGAAAAATGCAAAGCGTTTCTTTTTTTTGGTGCCTCAGGGCTCCATCGTTTTTGGCATACTCTCCTATAAACTTTCCGGCCAGATACAGTACTTTTGGCTTTTTTTATGCATTGCAGCAATGACATTGATACTGGTTGATCCTAAAAAACTGGAAGCATAACCATACACCCATATGAAAAAGTAATCATGAAGTAATACTTTTTTGTTATACTATTAACCGCTAAACTTATCGCGAGGTAAGGACAGAAAGCCATGGGTCTTTTAAGCAAGATTGCCAGGCTGCATTTATGTATTCTCTCCTCATCACCTTACAATAATTATGCATTTTACCCATAAAGGATATCCATGTTCAAATCTCATTCATTTATCAGAGGCATCGTGTTTCTTGCTGTTGCCTTTCTTCTTGCCAACTGTGGGGGTGGTGGTTCCGGTACTGCAAATACCGACCCTTCAACAGGTGGTGCCAACACTTCACCCATAACCTCTAACAGTGAAGATGAATTCTCACAATCTGAATACAAAGGTTTGAATTTTTACTACAAAAATATGCCGGCATCCCAGTACACCCTAAAGCAGTTGAGCGATGAAGCCTTTAATGCCTTAGATGAGTCCCAGCAACTTCAAGTTGCCGATACACTGTTAAGTACACTTTTTTATGCCTATCCACTGAAAACACTTCAAGAAAAAATAGCCCAAGGCAATTTTCTAGACAGCATCAGAGAAGGGCTGGAGGAAGACAGAACAGACAAAGAGTGGCTTGAAGACCATATTGTGGACAGCGAGCAATTTGATCAACGCGGGTACAATGAGCAGGTCGCTGTAGATATACTTACACGCTTCTACGCGATGAAAGAACTTGACAGCTACTTTTTCAAAAACTGGGTAGCCTATATACTTACACAGTCGATCATGTTCTCTCCAGCCTATGAACTGGAGTCCACACATACACCTAACATAGCCAGAGTCTACAACCGCATTGTCACAATGCTTAACGTGGACAGTGGTATGCGCTACATCAGCTACGTGCACATGATGAGTGAAGACAACTGGAGACGCTTTAGAAGTCCTGAGGATAACGGCAGAGAGATGATGGAGATATTTACTTTAGATATGGATGATTCTCATGTACCCATTGCCGGACAGGCTTTGAAGAACTGGAAACTTGACAGGGAAAGCGATACGCTTGTGGTCAGTCTGAACCAAAACAGACAGCCGCTGCAGCTTTTTGGGACGACCATCTACAATGGAGATGATTTTTACCGTGAACTGGCAAAGTCTGATGCCTTTACCAAAGGTGTAACCACCCGACTTGTACACTTTTTCTTCCCCAATGCAAACAGCACCAAACAAACCCAGATCATCAGCAGTATTCTCTCCAGCAAGCCTGAAGCATGGCAGGACATTTTACTGCAGATCATTTTCTCAGAAGAATATCTTCTTCACAATACTAGAGCCAAAAGTGCAGAAGAACTCTTCTTCTCTTTGGCAAAAAAGATGGACTTTAAACATCGCAAAGGTACCATGCATGAACTCAAATATGCCCTGGAAGAGATGCACCAGGCTTCTATGAAATATAAGTTAGGCAAGATCAAACGTGTCCCCTTAGATACACTTTCTTTTGCCAATTATCACAAATACATTCGTGAACGTGTATTACTTAGAA
>CAYXZY010000199.1:1956-3233 GCA_964469685.1 uncultured Sulfurovum sp.
GTAGCAGGTACTGCCATACTCATGCCCAGCTTGAGTTGTGCAAAAGATTTGGATCTAAGTGAAATCACTTTCTCTGCCGGGGTAAACAGTACAAACAAAGCACAAACCATCATGATATTTATGTATGGGGGTGCAAGCCAACTTGGCGGTAATCTCACCAATATTGATGAGATTAAAAAAGCTTCCCAAAGTAACTATGACAGCTACTTCAGAGGCATCACACCTACAGCAAACAACTGCTGGCAAGAAGCAGGCGGCACCCTTATGGAAGCATTGTTGGCTGATGGTGACATGACACTGTTCAGATGCTGCTACTCAAAGGTAAGAGAAGAAGAAAACAACAAAGCCCATAATGCATGTACCGTACAAAATCAAAAAGGTTCTTTTGATGAAGACAGTGCAGGCATGCTTGCCAATCTCGCACAGATCCTTGAGGAACATGGCATTGTTGATGAAAATAGCATTATGCCTTTTGTTACACTCGAAGGTGAATCCAAATTTTATGTGGAAGGACGTAAGCCTTTGAGCGGTTTTCTAAAACCTGTTGGCATCAGTGAAGACCTGGAAAACCCATACAGCAGGTACGAGCGTGACTGGCGCTACTATACTCGCGAAGAACGAGAGATCACTGACTATAATGACAAAGAAAACGGCTTTAGTGCTGCACTGTACAAAAAGATGGATGAACTAGCACAAAAAAACAATGACAGTGGAAAAATGAAAGATGCCTTTTCAAGACGTGCCTCATTAAGTGATTTTATAGATGACATCGCCAACACTATGACTCCGGAATTGGGGGAAGATGCCTATTTGGAAAATGATCGTTTTTCTGAAAAATTAGAAACTGCTATCAAGATCTTGTCCAAAAACCCCGATACCAAAGTAGTGACCATAGGTACAGGTGGTCTTGGCGGATGGGATGACCATAATGAAGCCAGAGACTATGTCAGCAGAACCGAGAGTCTTTTCAGGTCACTCAAGTCAGCGATGGCGCACATCAAAGCTGAAGGCAAAGAGCAGAACATCAACATCATGGTCTTTGGAGAATTTGGCAGAAATGTCAACCTGAACTCTGCACTGGGCTGGGACCATGGTAACCTGCAGAATTTTTATGTCCTGGGAGGCAAAGGCTACTTCAACCATAAAGGCGTGGTAGGAGAAACAGTATTGGAAAATACCGGTCAGCTCAACAGACTCTACCTCAAACCCAAACCGGGCAGCTATCAGTTCGAACCACACAGTATTGCAGCCACTCTCTATAAAATATACGGGATAGA
>CAYXZY010000200.1:0-3226 GCA_964469685.1 uncultured Sulfurovum sp.
TTTTTGAGAAGAACCATAAAAATATAAAAAAAGTCGTTTTTGTTGCGCGTGAGTTGTGTTACAGCAAAGAGATCGTGACAGATGATCATGATGTAAGATCGGACCTGCTCATTACACCTTAGACGACGCAAAAGGATAGCGTATGTTCAGTGCGATCATCGCGGGGGTAGCAGGAGTATTGACGGGTGCGGGTATGGCATATTTCTGGTCAAGGAATGTCGCTAAGAATACATTTGCGCACATTGAACTTGAGGTAAAAGCCAAAGCCAAAGCCATAGAGAGTGAAGCAGAGCTTTTACTTAAAGAAGCCAAGGTAAAGATAAAAGAGAACGAGATAGCCCAGGAGCATGCCTATCAGCAGCGCTTGGCCAAAATAGATGATCGTGAGCGAGAGCTGATCATGAAAACCAAGTCACTCAATGCCCAAGAAGAGGCATTGCAGCTTCAGCAAGAACATCTGCGCCAACAAGAATCCCAGTTAGAAAAAATCGAAGCCAAAAAACAAGAAGAGATCAATCAGGCCGTTGAGGCCATGCAAAATGTCGCTTCCTTCACCAAAGAAGAGGCCAAAGCATATATCTTGGAAAAAGTAGAAGAGCAAAGCCGAGCCGATATTGCAGGTATCGTACGTAAATATGAACAAGAGGCCAAAAATGAAGGTGAGCGAAAGGCCAATTACATCTTAGCCCAGGCAACGACACGCTATGCCGGTGACTTTGCAGGTGAGCGCCTGATCAACCTTGTCAATCTGCCCAGCGATGAACACAAAGGACGTATCATCGGCAAGGAGGGTCGTAATATCAAAACACTTGAGATGCTGTTGGGTGTAGATATCGTCGTAGATGAGACACCGGGGGTGATACTGGTCAGTTCGTTCAACCTCTACAGGCGTGCCATTGCTACTAGGGTCATAGAGATCCTTGTAGAAGACGGGCGTATTCACCCGGGGCGCATTGAAGAGGTACATGAGAAAGTAGAAAAAGAGTTTGAACAAAAGAGTTATGAAGAGGGTGAGAATATACTGATAGACCTTGGTCTCTTCCCTATGCATGAGGAGCTGGTGACCTTGCTTGGTCGCATGAAATACAGAGCGTCCTACGGGCAAAATGCCTTAGCACATACCTTGGAAGTTGCCAAGCTCGCACGGGTAATGGCTGCTGAGATGGGTGGTGATGAAAAGCTGGCATTGCGTGCAGGACTGCTGCATGACATAGGCAAAGCGCTGACACAGGAACATGGTGGCTCACATGTAGATATAGGGGTCGACCTTTGCCGCAAACATGGGGAGCATCCATCGATCATCAATGCGATCTATGCGCATCATGGTCATGAAGAGCCGGACAGCGTGGAAAGTGCTGCGGTATGTGCGGCCGACAAACTCTCGGCAGCCAGACCGGGGGCAAGAAGAGAAGTGCTCGAGAGCTTTACCAAGCGTGTCAAAGAGATAGAAGAGATCGCCACAGCAAAACCATATGTCACCAAAGCATATGCCATCAATGCAGGGCGTGAGATACGTGTCATAGTCAATGCCCAAAAAATGTCCGATAACGAAGCGGTTTTACTCAGCAAAGAGATCGCCAAAGAGATACAGAATTCTGTGCAGTACCCAGGTGAAATTAAAGTCAATGTCATCAGAGAAGTACGAGCGACTTCATACGCAAAATAAATAAAAAGTTGTTATAATCTTGAAAAAATAAAGGAAAATAAATATGTTGAAAAAAATACTGATAGCATTACTTGTAGTGGGGCTTGGCACACAACTGCAAGCAGAGGAGAAAGCACCGGTGGTTGTGCTTGAGACCAATGTAGGCAAGATCGAGCTGAAGCTTTATCCTAAGGTAGCGCCCTTGGCTGTTGAGAATTTCATGACACATGTGAAAAATGGCTATTATAACGGACTTATTTTCCACAGGGTGATCAAAGGGTTTATGATCCAGGGTGGTGACCCTACAGGTACGGGTAGAGGCGGTGAGTCTATCTGGAAAAAGAACTTTAAAGATGAGTTTGCCCCAAATGTAGTCTTTGACAGACCTTTTTTGCTTGCAATGGCCAACCGCGGACCCGGTACAAACGGGAGCCAGTTTTTTATCACACTGGCACCAACGAATTGGCTCAATGGCAAACATACCATTTTTGGAGAGGTGATCAAAGGAAAAGATGTGGTACAGAAAATAGAAAATGTAGATGTGTCCCGTGGTCTGAACAAACCTTTGTTTGATCAAAAAATAAAAAGAGCGTATATAAAATAATATATGGATCTGAATCTACTTCGTGAAGAACGTAAAAAATGGCTGACATGGAAGAACATTCTTCCATATCAGGAAGCGATAAAAAGTCTACCACAGTTTGAGAATGTTGAGGTGGTCCTGGGTGACAAAGTTGAGATCAACATACCTGCGCTTTCAAAGGAAGTATCTGAGCAGATAGCACAAACTGCTCATCTTATGAAGCCCTGGCGCAAGGGGCCCTTTCAGATCAATACGCTTTTCATTGATTCTGAATGGCAAAGTCAGATCAAATACAACCTGCTTGAACCACACTTTGATCTTAAAGGCAAGATCGTAGGGGATATTGGGTGCAATAACGGGTATTATCTTTTTCGTATGCTCACGCACGAGCCTAAAAAACTCATAGGCTTTGATCCTTCTGCGATCTACTATTCGCAGTTTCAGTTCTTAAATCATTTTATAAGATCCGACATCAGCTATGAACTTTTGGGTGTTGAGCATGTAGAGTTCTACGAGCACAAGTTTGATGTGCTTTTCTGTCTGGGTGTACTGTATCACCGTTCAGACCCTGTGATGATGTTAAAATCTTTGTATAAAGGGCTGAACAAAGGCGGGGAACTCATTTTGGATACTTTCATGATAGATGGGGAGGATGAAATATGCCTAACCCCCAAAGACCGTTACTCCAAAATACCAAATATCTATTTTGTACCTACGGTGCCCGCACTGATCAATTGGTGCCACAGGGCAGGGTTTGAGCATGTCGAGGTTTTGGAGACCATGGTCACAGGACAGCACGAGCAGCGAAAGACAGAGTGGATAGAAACACAAAGTCTTGAAGATTTTCTTGACCCTGATGATCCCAGTAAGACAGTAGAAGGATATCCTGCCCCTAAAAGAGTGTATATCAAAGCACTAAAAGCATCTTGACAAATTTTGACTATTTTGTACTATACTGCCGCGAGCCAATGGTGTGCAAAGTCTACTTTTATTTTTAA
>CAYXZY010000201.1:0-3225 GCA_964469685.1 uncultured Sulfurovum sp.
CATCGATACCGCAGCAGTGACAAACGCCACAGAGGACAGCCCCTACAGCTATACCCTTACAGCCAGTGATGTAGATGGTGACAGCCTGACATTCACCGCGACCACCCTGCCGGGCTGGCTTAGCCTCACAGACAACGGGGACGGTACAGCGACACTGAGCGGCACACCGACCAACAGTGAAGTAGGCGATCACACGGTGGTGATCGAAGCAAGCGACGGTGCACTCACCGATACACAGAGCTTCATCCTCACTGTAGCCAATACCAATGATGCAGCCATCATAAGCGGTACGGACACAGGCTCTGTACAGGAAGATGTAGCAGTAGTTACACATAGTATCTCCAGTACAGGAACCCTTACGATCACGGATGTCGATGTAGGTGAAGCCAGCTTCATTGCCAACACCCTTACAGGTACCTACGGCAGTATGGACATCCAAGCAGACGGTACCTGGACATACACCGCAGACAATACCCAGACAGCCATCCAGTCTTTGGATGCAGGGGAGAGTCTCACCGATACGCTTACTGTATCCAGTGTGGATGGAACGACGCATGATGTGCACATTATCATCACAGCAAAGGGCAGCAACACCGTACCTGTTCTTGAACCACTAGGAGATGAAAGTCAGGATGTTTCGACACTTGAGATCCCATTGGATGCTCCTGGGGATGAAGCCGTAGAAGTTGGAGCCCATGAAGAAGATCAAAATACTCACAGGATTGAGATAACTACTGATGATACTGTAAATGACAGCGTAGATCAGGAAGATGAGATGACAGATCTTTTTGAGACTACCAGCTTAGATACATTTGCCAACATCATCAATACAGATGAGCCAAGTGAAACATCTGACTTCCCAAGTGATCATAAAAATATAACCACTGCGCAAGTATTGCAATCTTTGGAGCCAATAGCGCTTGATACTTTAAATCTCAGTTCACTCATAGAAAATGCACAGCCTGATGATTTTGCTTCAGGTCTTGAAAGTATGAGTGAGCACATAGATGAGATCTGTGATGAACAAAAAGAAAGAGACGAGGTAACCATAGAGGTAGCTACAGGGATCAGCGTGTCTTTGACAGCAGGGTTCGTTGCCTGGTTGCTTAGGTCTGGAGCTTTGATCGCAAGTCTTTTTGCGACAATGCCGATGTGGCGAAACTTTGATTCTGTGGTGATCTTTTCCCAATTGGAGGACGAGAATGAACAAGTTTTAGAAGCAGAACTTGAAGCACTCGAGCAAACACAGCGAGCTGAACACATTTTTGATAAAGAAAAATAAATATGCAAAGGACACGATAAAATGCCTACCTTGTCACCAGTTTTAAGAATAACTATCGGATTGTTGTTGTTAACTGTAAGCCTGTTGCTTATAGGGGACTTGCTGGGCATTGTGCCCAATCAAAGGCAAGCCCAAATGGATGCCAGAAAAGTTATGGCCGAATCACTAGCGATACAAGTATCATCTGAGATAGGGAAGCACAAGGGTGAACAAACAGCAAACATGCTCAACTACATTGCCAAACGAAATAAAGATATTCAATCTATTGGTCTTAGAAAGAATTCAAATGAGATCGTTATGCAAAGCGATAAGCATAGTGAATATTGGGAAGCTATGGATAATGATCAGTCTAGCGCTACGCAGGTGCAGGTTCCTATTTATAAGGGCAAAGAGCGCTGGGGAACGCTTGAAGTAAATTTCACACCCTTGGATAATGTCTGGGAAAACATGTTCTCAGGTCGTTCGTTCACTTCGATGTTGTTGTTTATTTTTAGTATAGGGTTTGTCACCTACTGGCTGTTTTTAAGACGGGTTCTCAGTGAGTTGGATCCGAGTTCCGTAGTGCCTGACAGGGTACGTTCCGCATTGGATGTTTTAACCGAGGGTTTGGTGATATTAGATACCAGTGAGAGAATAGTATTGGTCAATACCTCCTTTAAGAACAAGCTAGGTTTTGTAGATACTGAACTGATAGGAAAACGCCTTTCAAGTTTACCGTGGAAAATGAAAAAAGATACACTATCTTTTGGCAATGAAACATTACCCTGGAAGGCGCTGCTTGAAAATCAAGAGATACCGGCACTGAGCTATCTTGAACTTGAAAGCCCAACCTATGGAACCTTTACATTTGACATTAACGTCGCACCTATCAAAGCACCCAACCAAAAAATAAAAGGGGTTATCGTTACCATAGACGATGTGACAGAATTAGAGAAAAAAAACAATGAACTAAAGCGTATTTTGGACAGACTTGAAAAAAGTCAGAATGAAATCAATCAACAGAATATTCAACTGATTGAACTTGCGACCCTTGACCCTCTCACGCAGATCCTTAACAGGCGATCGCTGTTTGAAGGAATGCATACTTTGTTAAATGAGGCTCGAGAACAGCAAGGTGTACTGAGTTGTATTCTTATAGATATAGATTACTTTAAAACGGTCAATGACAATCTTGGACACCTTGCAGGAGACAAGGTGCTTAAAATGGTTGCAAAGACACTGCAAACCTTTGTGCAGCCCAATGGACTGCTTGGTCGTTACGGGGGAGAAGAATTCATTATGATTTTACCCGGGGTACCTGAAGCAAAGGCTGCAAAAATAGCCGAAAAGATGCGTCTGGGTATCAGTCAAATGCGTTTTGAGTCATTTGCCAAAGGCTTGACCATCACATCGAGTTTTGGAGTCACAAGTACAAAAGCGAATGTATGGGAAGGAGATAAACTTATTGAGCAGGCTGATCAGGCACTCTATACAGCAAAACATTCAGGCCGAAATCAGGTCGCTGTCTATGCACAAACAAAATCCCATACTACGCATGTAGCAACAATGAAAGAACGTCGGGTAACGCAAGCTTCCGAGGCAAAGCTGACAGACGGCGTTGTTGAAGTTTCTTCCGGGTCGATGCATACGGTTATGTTAGACAGGTTATCCCAAGCCATAAGGTCTGCGCAGCGCAGTCATATGAATGTTGCAGTATTGACGATCTTCATAGATACCATTCAGCGTACCAACAATACACTTGGCTACACCACAGCCGAAAAGTTGAAGAAAATAGCGTATGCACGTCTGGTAGAAATATTTCGCTTGTCAGATTCGGTGATCCCTGAAGTGAAGGAAGGCAGGAGTGTGAGTCTGTCGCGCTCATCTGACAGCGAATTTACTGCGATCCTCACAGGCATTGCACATGCAGAGGATTCCACCTGGGCCATTTTCCGTATGTTCAA
>CAYXZY010000202.1:0-3162 GCA_964469685.1 uncultured Sulfurovum sp.
TGTGTACTTTGGTCGATACGCATGGGACATTCAATGTAAAAGAAGGTACATTTACAAAAGTATCTCCAGCTAACGACACACCGCTTAGTAAAGCTGAAAAAGAGAAGATGAAACAACAGGCAAAGGGCTTGATACTGGGTAACTGTTTGCCGTTTTTTACCAAAAACTACTTGGATGCCAAAGGGCATAAGTCTTTTGGCTACAGTATAGACCCAGATGGTAATTATGCCTGCGGATATGCCTATAACAATGCCAGTGAAAAGATATCAAAAAAAACAGCCATCAAGTCCTGTAATGACAACAAAGCAAAAAGAGGAGACAAGGCACCAAAGTCTCCGTGTAAAGTCTATGCTACAAATAAACAGATACTCCTCAGTGCCAAAGATTTCAATATTGACTTAAAAGCCAAAAAAGATATTGTTTTAGACAAAAAGACGTATGAGGAAAAGCTTGCACAAGCCAAAGAGATCATCGGGGGCGGTGCCTGTTTGATGCAGATGAAGTATTTTCTTCGAGGTAAGACTCAGCAGGCATACTATTTTGCAAAATCGGGTGACAAGCAGGCATGTGGACGCAAAGAGGAAGCCTTCAGCCTTGAAGAAGCGAAAAAGGCGGCGAAAAAAGCGTGTGAAAAGATGGCAAAAGAGCAGGGTATCAAGCAGTCGTGTAAACTTTTGGCTCAAAATTACGATATCACCGGAAAAGCGAGTGATTTTAAATCTGCTGCCAAGGAGGGGATAGAAGATTTTAAAGATGCTATTCGAAAAGGCGATCTAAAAAAGATCAAAACTTATGTATCCAAAGGTTTTGATGTCAATACCCAAGAAGATAAAGACGGAGCCAGTCCTTTATTTATGGCAGTTATCAAAGGAGATATGGATCTTTTTAATACACTCATAAAAAAGGGTGCCAATGTCAAGCATAGGGTAAAAGACGGCAGTACCCTTTTGATAGCATCGGTAGCAGGCCCACATGCAAATACTCAGATAGTTAAAACACTGTTGGATAAGGGTATTGATGTTGATGCTAAAGGTGTGGATGGCAATACTGCACTGCATCTGGCCTGCATGACACTCAATGAAAAAGCCATTAAAATGTTGCTTGCACACGGTGCTAATACAAGTATCAAAAACGACAAAGGCTTGAGTAGTGAACAGATTCTCAAAGATATGAGGATAGATATAAACCAATTTGTAAAAGCGAAAAAAGAAACGAAGCCAAAACCTACCATATCTGAGACGATGCCGGTAGCAGAGTCTATGAAAATAGCAGCAAGCACGCTCAATAAAACCTTGCCAAAGATGACAGATGAAGAGACACGTCTGGAACGTGTTTCGGTAGAAAAAAGCAAAATGGTCTACCATCTTACTTTGGTGCATTTTACAAGTTGGTCGATGCCTTATCTGAAGCTCAAATCATTGCTCTACAATGATTTGAAATCTCAAATTTGTAATGACAAAGACGCACAAATGTTGCTCAAAAAAGGTGTGAGCATCGTGTATAGCTACAGTGACAAAGATGCCAAACCCATAGGTTCGTTCACGTTTGATGCCAAAACATGCGGGCTGAAAACAAATCTGGAGAAGTTAAAAAATCTTTTACAGCTGAACAAGAAATAACATCGTGTTTCTTTTAGAGGCCATATCCACTGCAAAAGAAGGTCTTGTAGAGAAATACAAGGCACGGTTTAACCTTGATCCTCAGAGTGATGGGTATATCTTTTATAAAGATGACTATGGTACTGGGGCCAAGTGCAGTAAAGAGCAGTATGAAGCGTATGTGAGTGAGTTTGAATCTTTTGTTGCAAAGCGTCATCGTTTTATATGGTGGTGGTTTTTGACAGTTTTGGTTATGTATGCTGCTGTACTGGGGTATCTGGTATTTTTTCCAGGTCATGGTGAGATACTTAAAGACAATGAAGATATGATGAGGCACATAGCTCTTGTATTGCTGATGCTTCCATTGCTCATCACCTTTTACAAAGGTGCAACACTTTACCAAAAGCCCTCACAAGAACTTGGTACTGGTAATGAAATAGGCAGAGAAAGACATAGCAGGGAACAGATAATAGACAGAAGGCTTAGAGGTGCACCATGGAAGATACCGATATTTGGTATATTTGTTTCTGGATTAGGGCTTTATTTTGATGTTGAAGAGGTAAGTGGAGGGTGTGACTCACCGTATATGAGATATTTTTTTATCGTTGCAATCGTAGGTTTTTTATGGTTTGGCATCAGAAAATTCAAGGCACAGCAAAGAGCCCAAAGAGAATAAAATAGAGGGGATGCAATGAAAAAGATACCAATAATAGGATTATGCATAGTGCTTTTGTCTGCTTTTGCTTATGCCAATAAGAATAGTGATGTCACAGGTACATGGGTAAAGTCATGCTCTTATGACCCCATACCTGGAGAGACGAAACCAAACCATTCTACTGTTACAGCGACACTAGGTAATCACCATATAGACATTGAAGTTAATTATTTTACAGACAGTGCATGTCAATCACCGTGGAGGCTTATGCCGACATTTTTGCAGTCCGGTACGTATCGTATTGGGGGATCGCATGTAAAGAAACGTTTAGGGGGTAAAAAAGAGTTAGTGACTCCTGTGCATGTACATATTACCCGCTATGACAACCATGCTAAGTTTTCTCCAGGAAGAGATTTTACAGTCTATTATAATGATTTTGATACTGTCTATTTCAGATTGCATAATCGACTCTATACATTGCATAAGGCCATCACTGAACCCAAGGCTCGTTTGGCAGAAGAGGTTTATCAACAACATGATGGGACGAAAGTATGTATAATAAGCAGAAAAGTACGTTCTTATACATTTTCGTGGTGTCTTGAGAATGTAAGTTTTCCGCCAAGTCAATTTAAAGCCTACTGTGATGCTTCCAGTGTGGGAGAAGATACAAGTGTTCGGTATACAAATGTATGTCCTCCTGAACTGATGTCCGCAAGTTGTTTGTACGGTTTGCAGCACTTAGGTCATAACTTTCGGCGCTGGTACCCGGAAGAAGAACTAAAGACAAACCCTTTGGCACAAAAAGCATGTGTAGAACAGCTTCATGGTACCTGGAATAAATAGCAAGGATAAAAAATGCAAGAAAAAGAACAAGACTACGCCAAAAAATCATTTAATGATGTGGCAGAT
>CAYXZY010000203.1:0-3158 GCA_964469685.1 uncultured Sulfurovum sp.
TAGCAGTGGGACTTGGTATTTTGATCGTATTGTACAAAAGACATCAAAGCCTTGATCTAGACAACCTAGCAAGCATGAGAGGATAATAATGGAAAATTTAGTATATATTGCACTTTTTGCACCATTTGCAAGTTCACTGTTCGCTTCTCTTTTTGGTATGAGTGAAAGACAAATATTTGTAGGTATCGTGGCATCTACACTGCTTTTTATATCATTTGTTGCATCTGCTTTTCTTGCAGCCAACCTGTATATGACAGGCAACGTCATCCATGTAACGATGATGGACTGGATCAATGCGGGAGATTTTAACGTATCATTTGGATTTGTGGTAGACCAGGTGTCTGTCACGATGATGACGGTTGTCACACTGGTTTCAACCGTGGTACATGTGTATGCCATAGGCTATATGGATCATGATAAGAGTTTTAACAGATTCTTCTCCTATCTTTCAGCATTTGTATTTTCAATGATGGTTCTGGTCATGTCAGATAACTTTTTGGGTCTTTTCATAGGTTGGGAAGGCGTGGGTGTCTGTTCTTGGCTGCTCATTGGATTTTGGTACCATAAGCCTGACCAGTCAAGAGAAGACAATCCGTCTATCTCTCCATCGTGGGCGGCGAATGAAGCCTTCATTATGAACCGTATCGCTGACCTTGGAATGCTGATAGGTATCTTTATACTTTTCTGGCATACAGGTTCTTTAAAATACGATGAAGTATTTGCTGAGTTACCGTATTTGAGTGACACCGTATTGGTAGGTGCTGCATTCGCACTCTTCATAGGTGCCATGGGTAAATCCGCACAGTTCCCACTGCATACCTGGCTTACAGACGCGATGGAAGGTCCTACACCGGTCTCTGCCCTGATCCATGCTGCTACCATGGTTACAGCAGGGGTGTTCCTGGTGATCCGTGCAAATCCATTGTATATGATGACGCCGGAAGTTTCATACTTCATAGCTTGTTTGGGTACCTTTGTAGCATTTTATGCCGCTTCTATGGCATTGGTAGAACGTGACCTGAAAAGGATCATTGCATATTCGACACTTTCACAGTTGGGGTACATGTTTGCAGCTGCAGGACTGGGAGCGTACTGGATAGCACTTTTCCACTTGGCAGCACATGCATTCTTTAAAGCATTGCTCTTCCTTGGTGCGGGTAATGTCATGCATGCCATGCATGATGAACTAGATCTCTTCAAAATGGGTGCACTGAGAGAGAAGATGAAAGGCACTTGGTTCTATATGGGGCTGGCATCACTTGCCTTGGCAGGGTTACCGCCACTTGCCGGGTATTTCTCAAAAGATCCTATTATAGAGACTGCATTCAATGAAGGCTCTTATGTACTGTGGACCATGTTGGTGATCACAGCAGGAATGACAGCATTCTACAGCTTTAGACAGGTATTCTTGACCTTCCACGGTGAAGACAGACACACCCCATTGGGCTTTCATCCGCATGAAATGTACAGATATGTACTGATTGCCATGTCTCCTCTTGCTGTGCTTGCAGTGATTGCAGGGTGGTTCAGAGGGGCATTTGAAGCGTTTATCACACAACTGCTTCCGGAATACCATATGAGTGAAGCAACACATCATGTGGCTATTTATCTGATCGTGCTGGTCATGGCAATTGTCATTGCTGCTATTGTCTTTGCGTACCTCAAATACGCAAGAACAGGGGAAAAAGCATTTAAGCGAGATGAAAAAGTGGAGAACGGATTTGTCTATAAACTACTGAAAAATCAATATTATGTACCAAAGCTGTATGAAGAGTTCATCACAGAACCATACAAAATCGTATCTGAGAAATTCTGGACAGGTGTTGACTTGAAAATTGTAGATGCAACGGTAGATAATATTGCCAAGTTCCTTTATGGCACAGGTGATAAAGTAAGAAGTATGCAAACAGGTAACCTATCCAATTACTTAAATTGGATGGCTGTCGGTGGTGTTGCATTATTGGTGATCGCTGCGATTTCAGCGATGTTCGTGTAGGGGAGAAATAATGGAAAATATTTTAAGTATATTGGTCTTTTTCCCGGCAGTAGCAGGACTGTTGGGATTTGTTGTAAATAAAGAAAGTGCCAGAGCCTATGGTATTACTGTAGTATCGATCGAGTTCTTGCTCTCTTTGTGGTTATGGGCATCTTTCAATACAGAAAACCCGGGTATGCAATATGTAGAAATGATACCGCTTATCCCTGATATGGGTATCTCCTATTATTTGGGTGTGGATGGTATTTCATTGTTCCTTGTGATCATGACAACACTCATGACACTCATCGGTATGGCATCAATGGGTGAGACGAAAAACATTAAAAATATGATCATCTCACTTCTTTTCCTTGAGATGACCATGGTCGGTGTTTTTGTGGCACTTGATGCGATCATCTTTTATCTATTCTGGGAGTTGTCTCTTGTACCAATGCTCTATATCATTGGTGCCTGGGGTGGACCGTTAAGAATATATGCCTCTATCAAGTTCTTCCTGTATACCTTTACGGGATCATTGATCATGTTGGTAGGTATGTTAAGTATTGCGTATATTTATAACGATCTGACTGGCGTATGGAGTTTTGCGATCACGGACTGGTATGCATTGGTGTTACCGGTTGAATTTACTTTTGAGATGATGGGCAGACAGTTTGAGATGGATCTGCAGTTTTGGTTGTTCTTATCCTTCTTTATCGGGTTTGCGATCAAGGTGCCTATGTTCCCATTCCATACCTGGATCCCTTATGCGCATGGACAGGCACCGACCATCGGTTCGGTGATACTTGCCGCAGTACTTCTGAAAATGGGTACGTATGGATTTGTAAGATTTTCACTTCCAATGTTCCCGGATGCTTCGGTCATGGCCATTACACCTATTGCAGTGTTGTCGCTGATCATGGTTATCTATACCGCCATGATCGCCTATGCCCAAAAAGATATGAAGCAGGTAATCGCCTATTCATCGGTATCACATATGGGTATCATCATGCTGGGTCTGTTTGCGATGAACGCTGAGGGACTTTCCGGTTCTATCTTTCAGATGTTATCTCACGGTATTGTCTCAGGGGCAATGTTTATGCTCGTTGGTATGATCTATGAGAGAAGACATACTAAATTGCTTTCTGAGTTTGGCGGTCTTGCAGCTGTGATGCCTAAGTATGCC
>CAYXZY010000204.1:0-3128 GCA_964469685.1 uncultured Sulfurovum sp.
TTGCACCATCACCACCCCACACCATATGGGTGATCGGTGCATACACTAGAAGTCCCCAGAGTGCTACAACCACCATCCATGTTGAGAATTTCATACGTCCAATGACTGATCCTGAAGCAATCGCTACTGTAATCGCAGCAAAAGTACCCTGGAAGGCAATAAAGACATAGGTAGGGTATGAACCACTTAGATCGGTCCAGCTGATACCGCTAAGCATCACGTTTCCAAATCCGCCAAATACATTTTGAAGCATAGCGCTTTCATTGGTACCAAATGCTATAGAGTAGCCTGCTACGATCCATACTACAAATGCCAATACGAAGGCACCCATGACCATGGCATAAGTGTTAAGAGCATTTTTGCTTCGTGTCATACCCGCGTAAAACAGGGCTAAGCCTGCAGGTGTCATAAGAAGTACAAAAGCTGTTGATACCATCATCCATGCAGTATCTCCTGTGTCCAGTTTATCTTCTGCAAAAGCGAAGATTGGCAAGAATATTGCCATCAGAGCCGAAAGTTTTAATTTCATGCTAAATCCTTTTATTGTTTTTTGCATGTCAATGATAACAAGTCTGAAATGGGAAAATTTAATTTTTATGCCCAATTTTTAATCAATTTGGCTTTAGGGGTAGTGGAGGCTCCATTATTGTATAAGTGGGATCTCCAGTTTGATGGTATGTTCTTTTAGTAGGGGTTTGATCTGACATTCTGAAGCGAGCAATTCAATCTCTCTGTCTTTGTCCGCATAGCGTCCGTTCGCATGGATTGCGAGTTGGACAATGGGTTTTCTTTTATTCTCAATGACAACATGTTGTCCAATGAGCAGTTTTAGTGTAATGTTGATGGAGTCAGATGCTCTAAAGGCATTAAGCACCTTGCGCAAGAGTTTTGAAAAAGTATTTTGGTCTATTTTAAATGCCGGCAGATCTTGGTCTGCCAAGAGTTTAAGTGTGTTGCTGTTAGTTGTTTTGAACAGTGCTATATTTGCTTCAAGTAAAATATTGATATCTGTGGTGGTAAGAGTGCTGGACTCAATTCTCTTTGGAGGTTTTGCCCGGGGGGTACTGTAGAGTCTTAGTGATATCTGCTCTTCATTTTCATACCCTATGGTGACGGCGTAAAAGAGGTATGAGTCATAGCTGAGTTGAATTGATGTGGTTTTGTACCCAAAGGTTTGAGGTGCGTAGGAGAGTGCTATGTCGAAGAGCTCTTTTTTTGAGACATAGCCAAAAAGTATCTCTGCAGCATTGTTAAGATAGAGGATCTTGCTGTTGTTACTAAAGAGTATAAACGGGTTGTTGTCCCATTCAACAAAAGGTTGGAAATCAATCGAGGTCATGTTCATGTATCTTTTTCCTTAATGTGTTTCTGTTGATCCCTAAGACCTGTGAGAGCTGCAACTGAGAGCCGAATTTTTTTAGACCGGCCTCTATCAAAGGCCTTTCATAGATGCCAAGATATTCTCTGTAGCCGTCCTTTCCGTCAAGATGTTTGATGAGATACTGATACAGAATTTCTTCAATCTCTTCTTGATGCATTGAAAACTTGAGAAGATGCGTGTAAATGTCTTTTTTTAAACTTTTACTGTTCTTGCTCAGATTGACCGGTATGTCATCAGGGTTTATCTCCATCTCATCAAGAAGGAGGGTAGAGCGTGCTTCCTTGATGAATTTGTTTTTAAGATTCAGCACATCCTCAGGGCGTTCACTAAGTGAAGGCATATGATAGATAAATCCAAAGACATCATCGATGATGTCTGAATTTCCTATGTAATTCGCCGTGGCAATGATGCGTTTGTTGGTAAAATCAAAATTATTTTGATTGCTTAGTTTTTCGAAGTCTGTAATGATCAATTCATCAAAGTTTTCAAGTGCTTTGATGACTTCATCCTGATGCTCCCCTGAGACAAGGGGTGCATTAGGAAAAAGGTACCGTGCCAGTGATTTTTTTCCAGTATATTCCTCTCCTATGATAATAGATGAGACATACAGTGTTTTCGTTAAATTAAAACTTTTAATAATATGCTGTATCTTTTCAGACGTGGTGAAAAATGTTTCCATAAATAGTTTCCCAAATGATTAATATTTAATCATACCATACTTTTACAAAATAGTAACAGATAAGATATGATAGAATAATTACAGTGCCTAAGAAAGGAAGCATATCAAAGTACAATTTCAAAGCTTTTATCAACAATTTTCCTATCTGGAATTTGAGCAAGTGGTTGAATATTTTTCCATATTGGGTGGTTTGGAAAGTGCATTCGAGCTTGACTATTATGATGATATTTTCTCCATGGTCAAAACGCAGTTTGTAGATCAGTTTCTCAGCAGTGAAGCGCTGGTATCACCTTCTTACATTCTAGAGTCACCGTATCGTGAGATTCTTGTCGCTGTGGCACGCGGTGATGGCAAACTTTACTCTGTGCTTCGCAAATCAAAACTTTCTGAGAGTGCAGGAGAGAAGATCGTAGAGGAGCTCGTTGCTCTGGGTATCCTCACGGTGGAAGTGTCACGGGAATCTCCTTTGCGTA
The DNA here is from genome assembly GCA_964469685.1 of uncultured Sulfurovum sp. Lineage (GTDB taxonomy): Bacteria > Campylobacterota > Campylobacteria > Campylobacterales > Sulfurovaceae > Sulfurovum. The sequence goes on from CAYXZY010000204.1 coordinate 2,534, forward strand.
CACACCCCAAGCATAAGCTTCCCCGTGATCAGCGTGCCTATCGCATACAGGATAAGCTGCGCTTCGTTCAGCCATTTATGCGTTTTTGGTTTGGATTTGTGGCCTACTATAAAAAAGATCTGATTGCCGGAAAAGCTGAGAAGTTTTTGGAAAATTTTGAACAACACTATGAGCGTTTGCGTTCCTTGGTATATGAGCAGCTCTGTAATGACCTATTGTTGCAGCATTATGAAAACAAAGAGCCCATTGTTTCATCAGGTTCGTATTGGAATGTCTACAGCGAGTTTGATATCTTGGCTGTGACCCAAAGTAAAAAGATCATACTGGGTGAATGCAAATACAAAGACAGAACTGTCTGTAAAAATGAACTGACCAAACTTAAACAAAAAGCAGCGGAGTCAGGCATCAAAGTAGATACCTATGCACTGTTCTCTAAGTCCGGATTTTCAAAAGAGTTGCTGGGCTTGCAGGATGAACATTTGTTGCTTTTTGATTTGAATGATTTGAAAGTGTTGCTGTAGGGTACAACACCCTACGATCGCTTCACCTTTTCATCTACCAACACCTCTTCTTCATACACCTTCACCCCTTCCAA
>CAYXZY010000205.1:0-3120 GCA_964469685.1 uncultured Sulfurovum sp.
ACTCTGAAGAACTTGCAGAGCATGGGGTTATCTTCTGTTCTATCTCTGAAGCGATTGAAAATCATCCTGAACTTGTAAAAAAATACATGTTCTCTGTAGTTCCTATGGCAGACAACTACTTTGCAGCGCTTAACTCCGCTGTATTTACAGACGGTACCTTCGTGTATATTCCCAAAGGTGTACGTTGTCCGATGGAGCTTAGTACCTACTTTAGGATCAATGCCATGAACACAGGGCAGTTCGAGCGGACACTTATCATAGCAGATGAAGGCTCTTACGTGAGCTACAACGAAGGATGTTCTGCACCGACACGTGATGACAACCAGCTGCATGCCGCTGTGGTGGAACTTGTGGCCATGAAAGATGCTGAGATCAAATACTCTACCATTCAGAACTGGTACCCCGGTGATGAGAACGGCAAAGGCGGTATCTACAACTTCGTTACCAAAAGAGGTATCTGCGAAGGTGACAACGCCAAGATCTCATGGACGCAGGTGGAAACAGGGTCATCCATTACATGGAAGTACCCGTCATGTATCCTTAAAGGTGACAACTCTGTAGGTGAATTCTACTCAGTAGCCGTCACCACCCTGGCACAACAGGCAGACACCGGTACCAAAATGATACACCTGGGCAAGAACACAAGCTCTACCATCATCTCCAAAGGTATCTCGGCGATGAAAGGACAAAATACCTATAGAGGTTTGGTCAAGATCGGCGCAAATGCCACCGGATCGAGAAACTACTCAGAGTGTGATTCCCTGCTTATCGGGCATCACTGTGGGGCACATACTTTCCCTTACCTCGAGTCAAAGGACACACAGGGGCAGGTAGAGCATGAGGCAACCACCTCGAAGATCAGTGATGAACAACTCTTTTACCTCCGTCAAAGAGGTATCAATGAAGAAGATGCGGTCAGTATGATCGTTCATGGTTTCTGTAAACAGGTATTTAGTCAACTCCCAATGGAGTATGCAGTAGAAGCAAAAGCATTATTAGAATTAACATTAGAAGGAAGTGTAGGATGAGTACAGTGATGAAAATAGAGAATTTAGAATCAAAGATCGGTGACAAGCAGATACTAAAAGGGTTGAACCTTGAACTTGAAGAAGGTAAAGTACATGCGATCATGGGGCCAAACGGTGCGGGAAAATCAACACTTTCCAAGACCATCGTAGGACATTATGATGTTGAAGTGACCGGTGGAGACATCCTCTATAAAGGTGAAAGTATCAAAGAAATGGAGCCTGAAGAGAGAGCACTTGAAGGGATATTTCTAAGTTTTCAACATCCCGTTGAGATCCCCGGCGTAAACAATGCGTACTTTCTAAGAACTGCACTGAATGCAAAACGTAAACATGAAGGCAAAGAAGAGCTGAACTCTGCTGAGTTCCTGCGTCTTATGAAAGAGCACCTTGAGATGCTCGGTATGAAGTCTGACATGATCAGCCGTTCACTGAACGAAGGTTTCTCAGGAGGTGAGAAAAAACGTAATGAGATCTTGCAGATGCTTATCCTTGAGCCCGATGTCATCATTCTTGATGAGATAGACTCCGGACTTGACATCGATGCACTCAGAGCCGTATCTGAAGGGATCAACAAGATGAAGGACGGGAAACGTTCTTTCCTTGTCATTACACACTACAGCCGTATACTCGACTACATCGAACCGGACTACATCCATGTACTTAAAGATGGAAAAGTCATCAAAACAGCTGGACCTGAGCTGGTGCCATACCTGGAAGAGCATGGATACGACGGAATAGAGGCAGAATAATGAATCTTTCAACGCTTAAAAATAAAAACCTGCAAGAAATCCATAGCTTGCTGGATGTAAAAGATAGAGATATCTTAGCAGAGCGTTTTGTATCATTGGGGCTTCCTTCAAAGAAGTCTGAAGAGTATCGCTACTTTGATGTAGAGAAACTCCTTGAAAAAGAGTACAAAACACTCAGCTATGTACCAAAAGCACTCAGAGAATCTGAGAAGATCGAGATCGTTGATGGTGTAGTTGTAGCAGGACCACAGGGCATGCGTATCTATTATGAAGCATGCGGGCAAATAGACATGGATCATTTTGATCCACTCTACTATCTGGGTCACCTGCTTTCTCCCATAGCCATCAAGATAGAGCTTGACGGAGACACCAGTGTAGAGATAGAACACAAGTTCACACAGAGCGATGCCTTGATCAATTACAGGATCGTACTTTATACACAGGCGAACCGTCATGCGACGGTCTACGAAAACTTTATATCTGAAGATATAGAAAATACGCTGGTACTTTATGGTTACGATATGCACGTGGCCAAAGACTCATCTCTTCGTGTGGTCAAATTGCAAAGCATGCATCACAGTGGCTACAGCATGGTGGCTTCACACAGGATCAATGTTGCTAAAAATGCTCATGCCGTGTACAAGAGTTTTGATCTTGGCGGTGACAACGCACTTCAATTGCTCAAGATAGAGCTGGACGAACATGCTGAAGTAGATGCCGGACACCTGCTCTACCTTAACAGTGAAGCCAAACGCGGTACGGTATCTCAGATCGTACACCGTGGGGAGCACTCCACGTCACAGCAGGATGCCAAAAATATACTTGATGGTGAAAGCAGAGGTATCTTTGATGCGCTTATCCGTGTTGATGAAACCGGAAAGTTCACCAAAGCACACCAAAACTCCAAAGCAATCCTGCTTCATGAGAAAGCCTATATGGCTTCCAAGCCGCAACTGGAGATCTACATAGATGAACTCGAAGCGAGTCATGGTGCCACGACAGGGCAATTGAGTGAAAAACAGCTATTCTACATGCAAAGCCGTGGTATCTCTCGTATAGAAGCCAGAAAGATGCTCGTCATCGCCTTTGCCAATACACTGATAGAGACGGTGAAGGACAGTAGACACCAAGAACGTATCAAAAATACTTTTGAAGAGGTATTTTACGCTACACATAAAGGATAAATGATGAATATGGAAGAGACCGTAGCCAGATATAAAGAAGATTTTGAACTATTCCCGACCAACAACGATAAACTGGAATACATCTTTGATCTGGGTAAAAAGCATACCACCCTGCCCGATGAAGATAAAAACGATGACACCTATGTACACGGCTGTGCG
>CAYXZY010000206.1:0-3109 GCA_964469685.1 uncultured Sulfurovum sp.
GCAGCGACTAGTCGTTTGTAAACATTGATATGTTACTATTAACTCAATTAATCCAAGGACGATTTGACCATGAAACGAAGAGACTTTATAACCACTACTGCATTAGGTGCTACAGCTGTTGCTCTTACAGGATGCCAGAGGCCGGAAGAAAAAACCAAAAATGGCTCTGCATCACTCAACAGAGGCAAAAAAGTCACGCTCAAACTTGCCACTTCATGGCCTGCACACTTCCCCATTATGGGGACAGGGGTAGATCATTTTGCCAAACGCTGTCTGGCACTAAGCGGCGGTACACTGGAGATCAAAATATACCCCAAGAACATCCTTGTCCCTGCTCTGCAAGTCTTCGATGCCACAAGTGCTGCCCAGATAGATGCTTTTCACTCCGGTGTTTACTACTGGAAAGGCAAGAATCCTGCCTTCTCTATCTTTGGAGGCATGCCCCTGGGACTTACCTCCGAAGAGATGATCACCTGGATGAAGTTTGGGGGTGGGTATGATCTTTGGCGCGAACTCTACGCCAAGTTCAACCTTTATCCTCTCATAGGAGGAACGACGGGGCCTCAAATGGGCGGGTGGTTCAAAAAAGAGATCAAGACGCTTGCTGACCTTCAAGGTCTCAAGATGCGCATCCCTGGACTTGGCGGGGAAGTGATGAAGAAACTGGGTGTCAACCCTGTGCTTCTTCCTGCAGGAGAGATCTACACTGCACTGGAACGCGGTACCATAGACGCGACCGAGTGGGTTGGGCCTGCCCTGGACAGCATGATGGGGTTTGACAAGGCAGCAGACTACTACTACACCGGATGGCATGAGCCGGGTTCTATATTGGAGATCACGTTTAACAAAGCGAGATGGGAAAAACTTAGTGATGAGCACAGAGCCATCATTACTGCTGCCAGTGAGGAAATGACCGGAACCATGCTTCAAGAGTTTAGGTACAAAAATGCCAAGGCCCTCCAGGAACTCCCTGACAATGTGCAGATAAAAACGTTTTCAAAAGAGATAATGGATGCCGCCAAAGTAGCACTGAATGAAGTGTTAAGCCATGAAAGTGCCCAAAGTAAAGATTTTAAACGCGTACTGCAAAGCTATAACGCCTTTTATAAACTCAACAAGCCTTATGACGACATCAGTACCAGGAACTTTTTAAATATACGCAGCTAGTGCACCACGGTGATACGTAATTGTTTGGAGCCTGCATTAAGGATGAACGCATCGATCTCATTTGACATCAGTGTCAGTTTGATGGTGTTGTGATCTAAGAACTGGATGTCCACTTCTTCAGGGAATTGCAAGTTGGTCAGCAGATCGTGCTCATCCACAGGACGGAAGTAGATCACATAACTTTGATGAGGCACTATGGTCAGTGTATCATAGAGCTTGTCAACGGTATGAAATTCTTCTGTGATTCTCTTGGTATAGAAGTGCCAAGTGTGTTTTTTGATCTTGTCTTTGACGGTATACATGACCTCTGCCCGGTATTTCATATTGTATTCCAAGCGCTGTAGGGGAAAAATGGCAAACTGGTTTTTTGTAAAGCGTTGATGCGGGTCATTGGCATTGTCCATCAGGAGAACGTCTATGACATTGGAATGATAGTCAGACAATGTAAATGACAGCAAAGAGACATCTTTATAATAATAGTCATTGAACGCTATACTTACAGGAAAGCCGCTGACATCATGTCTGGGTAAAGGGTCTGGTACTTCTGAGTAAAATGCAGGAGGCACTTCTCTTTGCTCATCATAAGGGTAGACGATAAGGTCAGGATTGTTTTGCTTGCCATACTGTATGGCCTGAAGATAGTCTTTCTCTCTGATGCGGACAGAGGCATCTCTACACCCTTTCCAGTACGTTCCGCCACCCTGAAAGCCTTTGCCTGAACACAGTGCGTTTAGGTCGCTGTTTCCCATAAGGAAAACAAAAGCGCTTCTGTCCGGGTCAAATTCATCTTGTGATACCCCCACACCGATCTCGTTAAGCGTTGTATTTAAAAATCCGAAACGATGGTAAATAGCAGAAAACAAGCCGTCAACAGCTTTTCTTCCACTCTGATGGTGCGTACTAAGGTTCTCACTCACCTGTGCAGAGTTATAGCCCATCTTAAATGCACGTTCTACGGGTTTTTCTGCCAAAAAGTTTCTGTGACCCGGAATCTCCTCATGCGTGTTCTCATTGTTTGAGCTCAGGTATTTGGCGTGCGCTTTGGCTGCATCTGTCAATTGGCTGTTTTTGGCAAAGGGAAGCATATTCATCTTAGAGCGTATGGAATTTAGGTAACTTAATGCGTCTATGCTCTCATAACTGACATCCATGGGCAAGGCTTTTCGGACAACAACCTCTTTGTCCGAAAGTCTAAAATCAGGATCAATGATCTGCCATGCAGCAAGCACAACAAGCAATGCGATAAAAAGTTTCATGAGCATAGGTCTGACTCCGCAAAAATATTGACAATCATATCAAATTTGACTTAGTATTTCTTATTTGTATACTGCAGCAGGTCATCTTCACTCAGGTTTTCTATGAGTTTTGAGAGATGCCTGAGTGAAAAAAGTGTAAGATCCTTATCTTTGATTTTTTTCAGTTCTGAAGAAAACTTGTTTTTGGAAAAGAGCACAAAGGTCTCTACATCCAGTTGTGCTTTGCTGCAATGCTCTTTAAGTCTTGACAGTTCAGATCTGTTCATTTTTTGCTTGCCTACTTTACAGGTACCTGCAAGAAATCTTCCGGATTTGCGTTTGGCCAAAATATCTATGGTCACATGTTTATCATAGTAGGATCCAATGCTCTGTATGGGATCACCCTCAAAAGCTTCTTTAAAGCTATGAAGTATGAGTTGATAGACCAGCTGTTCATAAATGAGTGTAGAAAATTCCGCTCTCATACCATGCCAACGTTCTTTTACCTCTGCATAATCACCCTCTTTGATACGCTTGTATGTAGGTGAGACCACCCCAAACCAAAAACGCATAAAAGGTGTGACAAACAGCAGTTTATCCGAGACTGCATCTTTTTCATCCAGCGGCTTTTCTACAGAGTGATCAAACTTCACAAACCCGTCTTTGATCAGAAAGTCTATGATCTCCTCACCCTCTTCTCTGCCTAC
>CAYXZY010000207.1:0-3092 GCA_964469685.1 uncultured Sulfurovum sp.
CCTGCTTGCCTCTGCTGCTGTATTTATGACCAGTCATAGAACATTATCCCATTTCTTTTGAAGTGGACACGGCAACATCTTTGGCTCCGCTCATACGACATTCATCTACGACATCAATCAGCTTTTCCACAGGAATAGAATCATCAGATATCACCAAAACGGATTTTTCCGTTGAGGTTCTAAGCAGATCTCTAAGTTTGCTTTGGATAGCCCACACCTTGACGGGCTGGTTGTCTATATAGACCTCTCCGGTATTGTCAATATACACACGAACGACTTTAGAGTCTGCCTTGCTGGCCGAAGCTGCCGATGGACGGTTAAGGTCGAGTTTCATGTCTTTTACAAATGTGGTGGTCACCATAAAGAAAATCAGTAAGATAAATACCATATCTATCAATGGCGATACATCTATATTTTCTACATTCTGCTTTTTGGGTCTAAATCTCATCTAAATCCTTCGTACATATTATGTCTTTCATCTGTTCAAATTCAAGTTCGAACTTATCAGCTTTTTTATCTAAAATCCTACCTATGATCAGACCGGGTACGGCTACAACCAAACCCAGCTCAGTGGTAAAAAGTGCTTTGGAGATACCTCCGGATATACTTGCTCCCTGGCCGAACATAGAGCTCGACTGAAGGGCATCAAACGTTTCGATCATCCCCATGACCGTACCAAGCAGACCTACCAGTGGTGCCAACACAATGATGGTTTTTACCAGAACGGAATACTTGCTTATGTCGGTATAATAGGGCGAAAGGGCATCAGTAATATAGTATCTGCACGTTTGGCTTTTTGCACCTTTTGCTTCTTTTGCAGCTGTAAGCGCATCTGCTATGGCATAATCCAGCAGACCGCGCATTTTCTGCTTCTGGCCACGCTTGATGTGTTTTTCTATCTGTCTTCTTACATTACCCAAAGTTCCTCTTTGGAGTACAATGTAGCGATACCCAAGTCCATACCACAGCATGAGGTTCAATGCAAACAGAACCCACATTATGATACCCCCGGTATTCATGAGTTCAACAAACTGTTGAATATACTCCATAGGTGAAAGCATCATTGCGCCTTGTGTTTCTCGTACAGGTTAACGATATGCAGGGCATTTTGCTCCATTGAATCTTTAATGCTTTGCGCCCATCCTGAGAGGAGATTGCCCAAAAGAAGCAACGGTATGGCAACGACTAGACCGAGCATGGTTGTAACAAGTGCTTCAGAGATACCGCCTGAGAGTAGTTTCGGATCACCGGTACCAAACTCGGTAATGATGTCAAACGTAGCAATCATACCTGTGACAGTACCCAGTAGACCAAGCAGTGGCGCCACTGCAGCAATGACCAATACAAAAGAACCGAATCTGTCGATACTGGTACTCTCATTGAGGATATTTTCCATTACAACATCTTCAATATGCGCTCTGTCTTTTTTTATGTTTCTTAACGTTGCTTTGATCACTCTGGCGGTTGAACCTTTGTATCCCTTGAGTTTTTCCAAGGCCACAGTACTGCCTTCTCCGGAGTTCAAAGTATCTACAACGATCTTACTGATACTCTTGACATTTGATCCTGCATTCATCAAGACAAATACACGTAATACCAAAAGAAGCATACCAAAGGCACCAAGTCCCAAAATGATGTATCCGATGATGCCTCCGGCCTTTAAGGTGTCCTCAATGGTCTTTTCTTTGGTGTATTCTACTTCTTTATCAAGGTTCTCATAGATGAAGATGTCCAAATCTTTTTTCATTTCTCCTGCGTAGAGTGCCTTGGCATCATCTGAAGAGCCTACAGCATTCCATAATTTGTAAGCACCATTGCCAGCTGGGGCAAGTGCGCCTGCTGCCTGGTTGGAGATACCGTAGGCAGCAATATTGCCTACTTTGACGATTTCACCTTCTTGTTTGGTCCCGTCGGGGAGATAGAACTCACCTTTGTTAACGCGTAGAGAAGATAGCGTGACATACAGTTTGGCTGCATCATCAAACGCTTGTTTGAGTTTGGTGATGTCGCTTGTGGTGTTGCTTTCATCTATCTTAATGCCATAATCCATAAGGGCAGCCCTGGCTTGCGTCACGACATTTTCCGTGATACTTCCATTGTCTTGTGTATCTGAAAGTTTTGTTTTCATTTTTGCCAAGGCTTCTTTTTTTGCTTTAAGGGCATCGGAAAGATCTAAAAGTTCCTGTTGGAGCTTTTGTGCTTTCTCTTCCGCTTTGGCAAGGTTTGCCTTGTGCAGCGCATCTTCTTTGATGAGTCTGTCCTGAAGTTCAGCTTTCTGCTCTTTTAGGAAAGCATATTCTTTTTGGTACGCTTTGCTTAGTTCGCTAGCCAGTAGCCCGCCTGAAAGGACAGAAAGTACAATGAGGGTTTGTATAATCGTTTTCATTAGTTTTTTCCTTCTAAGATAAGTGCATTAGGCAAAGAGAAATACCCTGTTCTTATCTGTTTTTGCAAAGCATCAAATAATTTAACGATCTTGCTTCTTTCTTTTTTGTCATTGGTGACAACATACTTGTATTGGCCTGCGGTTTTTTTGACGTATCCGACCTTATCGTCAGGTGTGGCAAAGAACATCATGACAGAGCCTATTTTGGCGATCTTGGCAAGCTTCTCATCTTCCCCGATGGTGATCTGTTGCTTGAACAGCCCTATTTCTTTGGTAAGACGGATAGTATCATCATAGCTTGCCCAGACAAGTGACAATGCTTTTTCCTGAGTGATGGCACCGCTGTCAATGTCTTGTTTGAGCTTCGTAAGGTCAGCCAAGCGCTCTTTGGTTTTAAAAGGAATACCTTTTTTGATCACATTTTCCAATTTTGCAATGGCATCATGCAGCATAGGCTTGATGTCTTGTGCGCCACTGGAGAGTGTTTCTATTTTGGATTTGATTTGCTCAAGTTCCTGCTCAGTAAGTTTCAGTGATGTATTTTGACGATTGATCTGCGCCTCATTGTCCGTGATCTGCATCGTTAAAGATTTCATTTGGGACTTATAGCTGTCCTTGTTCTCATCTATTTTCGTATAGAGCGATTCGACGTCTGCACGAAGTTTCATGATAGACTTGACCATATCGTCTTTTGCATAAAGAGCAG
>CAYXZY010000208.1:0-3076 GCA_964469685.1 uncultured Sulfurovum sp.
ATGCTATCAATGGTGATAGATTTACAAATACCAGAGTGTTTATCAATTATTTATTTTAAAAAATAGGGAAAATAAAAAAGAGAATCAAGTCCGGAAGCATGGTGTAAATCTTTCTTGGATTATGCATACTGTATTCCATGAACATTAATGCAGTTATGTTATGATTAACAAAAATCGAAGAGTTATATACTAGGCTGCAATGTAAGCACTTGGTGAGCATATCGTGTTTCAAGGTAGTCTTTTTTAAAGGTTTTCGCATGGAAGACAATCTCAAATCAGTACATTGGCATGCAGAAAGTGTAGAAAAAGTCTTTTCATTACTTCACACATCCCCCAAAGGTATCACAAAAGAAGAGGCAGAGCAAAGACGCTTGCAATTTGGGAAAAACCGTCTTCCGGAGCCAAAGAGACATAGCCTTTTTATGCGATTTTTATATCAATTTCATAATGTACTTATCTATGTGTTGATTGCTGCAGGAGTGGTGACAGCACTTTTGGGACACTGGGTGGATGCCGGTGTGATTTTTGGTGTGGTAGTGGTCAACGCGATCATAGGATTTGTCCAAGAGGGAAAAGCAGAGAATGCATTAAGGGCCATAAGGCACATGCTTTCTGAGCAAGCGATGGTCGTACGTGAGGGAAAACAAACATTGATCAAAGCGGAAAACCTGGTACCCGGTGATGTGGTCTTTTTGCAGTCAGGTGACAAGGTACCTGCAGATTTGAGGCTTTTTTGGGTGAAAGGGCTTCAGATCCAAGAAGCCGCACTCACAGGTGAATCTGTGGCAGTTGAAAAAATGACAGCTTCTGTGACGCAGGAGAGTGTGATCGGTGATCGTAGGTGTATGGCATACTCAAGTACGTTTGTAACACATGGCCAAGGTAGCGGTATCGTGGTCAAGACAGGTGCGCAGACTGAAATCGGACGTATCAGTACACTGGTATCCCGGGTTCACAGTGTCATGACTCCTCTTTTGACTCAAATGGCGCAGTTTGGGCGCTGGCTGACTATGGCGATATTGGCTATTGCCGTTATTACGTTTATGTATGGTTTTTTTGTTCGCAATTATGCTGCCACAGATATGTTTCTTGCAGCAGTGAGTTTGGCAGTGGCTGCCATACCTGAGGGCTTGCCTGCGATCATGACCATTACCTTGGCCATAGGTGTGCAGCGCATGGCAAAACGTAATGCCATCATACGTAAATTACCGGCAGTTGAGACGCTGGGTGCCGTCTCTGTGATCTGTTCAGACAAAACAGGTACATTGACACGTAATGAGATGACGGTACGCTCCATTGTAACTGCTAAAAACCTGTTTGAACTATCTGGAACCGGCTATGATCCTCATGGTACCATTACACTTGAAGGCAAAGCCATACAACTTGCAGAGCAACCGCTTTTACATTCACTTTCACGGGCTGCTATGCTGTGTAACGATGCTTCACTTGAGCAAAGGGAAACTGACTGGATCGTACACGGTGACCCTATGGAAGGGGCACTGTTGGCAGAAGGGTTAAAAGCCGGTTTGGATCTTGAGATTGAAACAAAACAATATCCTCGTACCGATCTGATACCTTTTGAGTCTGAACACCGCTTCATGGCAACACTTCATCATGGTCTTGGTGGTGAAGCTTTTGTTTTTGTCAAAGGTGCACCTGAGCAGATTTTGGAAATGTGTACACTGCAGCGATCTCTTGATGCAGATGAACCTCTCAATAAAGCATATTGGCTGGAGCGTATAGAAGAGCTGGCTGCACAAGGACAACGGGTTTTGGCAATAGCACTCAAACCGGTTGATTTTGAAAAAAGAGAATTTACATTTGAAGATGTAGAGAGTGATTTGGTCATCTTGGGTCTGTTTGGTATGATTGATCCGCCCCGTGAAGAAGCTGTTGAGGCTGTTCAGACTTGTATGAAAGCGGGTATCGGCGTCAAGATGATCACGGGAGACCATGGCGCTACAGCATTGTCTATTGCCCGTCAACTTAAGCTAGCCAATACGGTTGATGTACTTACAGGAGAAGAGATCGGGCGTATGGGCGAGGATGATTTGCGTACACGCGTACAAGATGTTGATGTCTATGCACGTGTCAATCCTGAACATAAACTTCTTTTGGTAAAACTTTTGCAAGAAGAGGGGAAGATCGTAGCGATGACCGGTGACGGCGTAAATGACGCACCGGCACTCAAGCGGGCTGATGTAGGTACCGCTATGGGCTATAATGGTACGGAGGTGGCTAAAGAGGCTGCCGAGATGGTGTTGGCAGATGATAATTTTTCCTCCATTATGTATGCAGTGAAAGAGGGTCGAACCGTCTATGATAATCTTAAAAAATCCATTACTTTTATCTTGCCGACCAATGGCGGTGAGGCTCTGATCGTTCTTGGCGCCATCGTGCTTGGTTTTGAGCATCTCCCGCTCACACCGGTTCAGATACTGTGGGTCAATATGGTCACAGCAGTTACTTTGGCACTCTCCCTGGCTTTTGAGCCACCGGAAAAAAATGTAATGGATCGTCCACCGAGAAATTCCAAAGAAGCCATACTCAGTTCCTACCTTATTTGGCGTATTGCGTATGTTTCACTCATTTTGATGGGGGGAACAATGGGGCTTTTTCTTTGGGAGCTGGAACAGGGGGCCAGTATTGAACATGCTCGGACTGTGGCAGTTAACACGCTGGTGGTCTTTGAGATATTTTATCTTTTTAGCTCCCGTTACATGAAAGACTCAATATTTAACCTATCTGGATTAACGGGTAACAAGTATGTATTGATTGCCATTGCCATTTTAATTTTTTTCCAGATCGGGTTTACCTATCTGAGCCCCATGCAAGCGCTGTTTGGAACAACAAGCATTGATCTTGGAATCTGGATACGTATTGTTACCGTTGCCTCTTCTGTCCTTTTTCTGGTAGAGTTGGAAAAATATTTTGTTCGGGCGAAAGAGAAAAATGATTTAAGATATTGATGATGCTGTCAATGATAGTTTCTGATTGCTTGTGCATTTCTACACACGATCCAAGCCAGGCACTTTCCTTCACCTGCCCAAAGACAGCAGGCAAATGGAGAGTGTTT
>CAYXZY010000209.1:0-3056 GCA_964469685.1 uncultured Sulfurovum sp.
TGGCGTATTTGGCGTTGCGTAAGCAAAGGGTGTTCTCTAAAGATGAGATCATCAATGCACTTTGGGAAGAGCCTGAGTATGTGAGTGACAACACCGTTGAAGTGGCCATCAACCAGATTCGCAAACGCCTAAAGAGTATACTTGGGTTCCAGGTCATACATACTGTAAGGCGCAGAGGCTACAAGTTCTCATACTAAATCTGTAAGTGACCTGCCTGAGTGAGATGCTTCTTTACTGGGTTCGGTCACTTGCTTTCATGCGCATTTTCTGAATGCATGAAATCCATTCATACAAATCTACTGCAATACTGTCTTTGATGATGGGTATACACAAGCATGTTTTTTGCTATAATTCCTCAACTATATAAAAGGTCATTTAATGAAGAAGTTTTTTTTATACACATTTGTCATCGTTGCTGTTTTGGGAGCTTTGTTCGCATACATACTTTATACGGAAGGTTTTTTTGATACAAAACCGGACTACTCTGATCTCAAGCCTTTTGAGATGAAGTGTGAAGCGGGCAAATGTGCAGCCGGAAAATGCGCATCAGGCAAATAAGGTGTTGGCACAGGCAACACATTTAAAGATAGACACTTCGCTTTGCGGCAGGGTGATAAAGCTACAGCAAGGCTATAGCGAAGTGCTGCTTCATACCACACAGCAAATGGCTGCAGATACCCGTGGACTCGTTCATGGCGGGTTCATCTTTGGCGCTGCAGATTATGCTGCCATGTGTGCCGTGAATGACCCTTATGTGGTCTTAGGTGCATCTACTTCCAGATTTGTCGCGCCTGTTGTGACGGGAGACACTGTGTTGTGCAAGGCGGTTGTGCAGAGTGAAAAAGGCAAGAAAAGAGAAGTGGAGGTGCAAGCCTTTGTTTCCGACAGGCTTGTCTTTGAGGGGAGTTTTACTGCGTTTGTCCTAGAGCAACATGTGCTTGATTAGATGGTTCTTTTGACCTGTTCTATCCAATAGGGGATCACATTTTGTTCTTCTTTCAGGGTGGTGCTTAGTCCGTGTCCCGGGTAGATAGTATAGTTCTCCTCTATCTTCATCGCTTTGTTCAGGCTTTTGACCATCTCATCTCCTGATGAAAATGGAAAGTCCCATCTGCCGATACTTTGCTGGAAGAGAAAATCACCAGAGAACCACACATCTTCCATTTGTATGATGCTGCATCCGGGGGTGTGTCCTGCAAAAAGGCGGTATTGTATGTTGACCCCCTGTATGTGCAGCGCTTCATCACCGATGACCTCATAGTCTGGCGTACTGGGTGGTGTGGGTTGTCCCAGGGGGCACTTTTGCAACATAAAACTGTCTCCTTGAGGACAATACAGAGGAATCTTGAGGGCTTCTTGTACTTCAGCATTTGACCATACATGATCAAAATGTCCATGGGTATTGAGTATGGCTACAGGGTTTGTGACATTTTCAAGTACCCACTTGGTAGCGCCCATTCCCGGATCTATGATAAAATCTTTTCCCTCAACAGTAGCAATGTAGCAGTTCGTTTGGGTAGCCCCCATAGGTTGTATTTTAATTTCCATCAGTTATAATTTCCTTATGAATTTCTATCAAATCTTAGAGCAAGCCATTCGTAGTGATGACATTTCAGTCAAGGAGACCTTGAGTGCTCAATGTTTGGAATATTGTAGCCAAAATGAGGTTAGGGTAGAGGATACATTTTCCCCGATGACGTTTCAAGATCCCTCCTACAGTTCACGTTGCACCATCGTCCCCCCTTCAGACCTTCCCCATAGAAAAGATTTTGGTAGCAGTGAAGGTTTGGCAACCTTGGTACACTCCATCGCCCATATAGAGTTCTCTGCTATAGATCTTGCTCTGGATGCAGTGTATCGTTATCCTCAGATGTCTATGGCATACAAAAAAGACTGGCTGGAGGTAGCCAGTGATGAGATACGTCATTTTAAAATGCTTGAGGGCTTGCTTCAGGAGATTGGATATACGCATGGTGATTTTCCTGTACATTCCGGGCTTTTTGATGCCGCGCAAAAAACAAGGCACAGTATTTTAGACCGTATGGCGGTGGTCCCACGTTATTTTGAAGCCTCGGGACTTGATGTGAGTCCCTTTATCATCAAAAAACTTGAAAATAAACGAAAGATACCTGCCGTAGCAAAATTGATAGAGATACTGGATATCATCTATAAAGAAGAGATAGACCATGTCTTAAAAGGAGACAGGTGGTTCAAGTACCTTTGTGAGCAAGAAGGCAAAAGTGAGGAGGTCTATTTTGAAATCCTGGAACAGTATGGCTTGCTCGATAAGCATAGGCCACACGTAAATGTCCTCGCCCGAAAAGAAGCAGGATTTACCTGCGTGGAGATCAAAAAACTGGGCGCAAAGGAATGTTCATGACAGCCTTTGTCGAAGCGATCTTTTTTGCGCCTAAATGGTATCACTATCCTTTTATCGTTCTCTTGTTGCCCTTTTCCTGGCTGTATGGTCTGGGTATGTGGATACGCAGAAAAACTGCCAAGCCGGTCTCTTTTGGGCTGCCTGTCATCTCAGTAGGGAACCTGGTTGTAGGGGGCTCTGGCAAAACACCATTTGTCATTGAGGTGGCATCCAGATATACTGATGTTGCCATCATCTCCCGCGGCTATGGGCGAAAAAGCAATGGTTTGCTTCAAGTGAGCCGTTTGGGTGACATTCTGGTCAGTGTTGAGGAAAGCGGGGACGAGGCCATGCTCATGGCTTTGTCTTTACCGCATGCCTCTGTCATCGTCAGTGAAGATAGGCAGAAAGCGATTCATTTTGCCAAAGAACAGGGTGCGAAGATCATCATGTTGGATGATGGGTTCAGCAGGGTGGACATAGAAAAGTTTGACATTCTTTTGGAGCCATCCAGTTCGGCAAACTACTATACCTTTCCGGCTGGCCCATTTAGGGAGTTTGTGCGTACGAGAAAACATGCAGATATCATTGCAAAAGAGGGCAGGGAGTTTACAAGAGTGGTACATACTGAAAATCCAACCCGCAGGATGGTACTGGTCACGGCTATTTCAAATCCATCCAGACTGGATTATTATTT
>CAYXZY010000210.1:0-3042 GCA_964469685.1 uncultured Sulfurovum sp.
AGTATAGTTCCAAAATTTTAATCAAATAATTTGAAGTTTTTTTCAAAAAAGGACGTTTTTACATGCCATTTTCACCACCGAACCGCCAGGGAACTTTCGCTGGTATCATTTTTGTCGCTATTTTTGCTGCAGCTGCAACATTCATTTCACAATTTGCACCCGTGAAGGCTCTGGGTCTTTCACCACTGGTCATAGGTATTGTTCTGGGTATCTTTTATGCCAACACACTGCACAACCAAACTCCTGCGGCCTGGCAAAGCGGTATCACTTTCTCCGGAAAAAAGATCTTGCGTTTTGCCATTGTCTTTTATGGTTTTCGCATTACCTTCCAGCAGATAGCACAAGTGGGTATGGATGGATTTTTGGTTTCTCTAGTGATGCTGAGTTCTACGCTTATTTTTGGTTCTTGGGTAGGCTACAAGATCTTTAAGATGGAAAAAGATACTTCTATTCTGACTGCTTCAGGTGCTGCTGTCTGTGGTGCAGCAGCGGTACTGGCCACAGAGCCGGTACTCAAAGCCCAGGAATACAAAACGGCCATAGCCGTATCAATGGTGGTACTTTTTGGTACCATATCGATGTTTTTATACCCGGTAATGTATGAACTGCTCATCAAGGATGCTGCAGGTTTCCTGCATATGGATCCGCGTACATTCGGTATTTATGTAGGGGGGACCATCCACGAAGTGGCTCAGGTCGTTGCCGTGCCTGCCTCTGTGCCGGGTGCACCTACTGAAATGGCTGATTCTGCCGTCATCGTGAAAATGACCAGGGTCATCATGATAGCACCTATGTTGATCGTACTTGGTTTCTACCTGGCCTATGCGGCTAAAAAAGAGGGGGGAGAGCACACTGAAAAAGTCAAACTTGTCATCCCTTGGTTTGCTGTCTACTTCATCCTTGTAGCAGGCTTCAACTCGCTTCACCTTGTGCCGCAGAACATTGTAGATGTCATCAATGAGATCGACACCTTCTTGCTCACCATGGCCATGACGGCACTGGGTATGGGAACCGTGTTCTCCAAGTTTAAAGGACTGGGTCTTGCTCCTGTCTATACGGCACTGAGTATGTTCGTATGGCTGGTCGTAGGTGGTTTTGTAGTCACCAAGCTGATCGTAGACTTCCTCTAAAAAGAAGTCTGCTCTCAGGCAGGCTAATTTCTTCTTCTGTAGCTTAACGCTTCCAAAATATCTTTTTTTTCTATCTGTGCATTGCCATGTAAATCTGCAATGGTCCGCCCTATCTTTTTCACAGAAGCGATACTTCTATGGGAAAGGGCAAATTTTCCTATGGCACTTTGCAGAACCGTCTCTGCGTCGGTACTTAAGATACAGTATTTTTCTATCTCATCTTCACTGAGTTTCCCGTTGAGACGTACTTGCTTTCTTCTTTTTTGCATTGCAAAGGCTTTGATCACAGCTTCATGCATGGCTTCAGAAGTGACATCTGCTTTGTCCTCACTGCCCACTTCCTGCATGACCACAAAAAGGTCTATGCGATCCAGGAAAGGATCTGAGAGTTTATTTTTATAACGCTGAATTTCCACATCCGAACAGCGGCATGATTTGACTTTGGAAAGCAGGTTTCCGCAGGGACAGGGATTTTGCGCTGCAATGAACATAATGTCCGCTTCATATTCTATCTTGGCATTGACCCTTGCTATGTGTACTTTTTTGTCCTGCAAAGGCTCACGCATGGCCTCGAGTACCTGCTTGGAGAAATGGGGGATCTCATCAAAAAACAAGATGCCTTTGGATGCCAAAGCCACTTCCCCTATGCGTGCCTGTCCCGAACCACCCCCGAAGACCGATGCAGACGTTGCCGTGTGGTGTGGCGACCTCATGGGTCTTATGGCGGCAAAATCTGGTTCCTGCCCATCGAGGAACTGATGTTTTGCAATGGAAAGGAGTTCCTTTTCATGCAGAGGTGGCAGTATGTCCTTGATGCGTTTGGCGATCATACTCTTGCCACATCCGGGATTGCCTTCCATGAAAAGATTATGCATGCCTGCTGCGGCAATAAGAGCCGCACGCTTGGCTACCATTTGTCCTTTTACATCATGAAAATCACTCTCATATTTTTCTTCATAATAATAGGCGCTTCCTTCCAGGGTCAATGACTTTGCCTCATAAGAGAATTTTTCCACATTGGCTGAAAATTCTCCCTTTTGCAACAAAGTTATGGCTTCATTCAGTGTTTCCACGGCAATAAAATCTACGCCGGAAATATGACTTAAGTAGGTGATGGATTCTTTTGGCACGATGGCTCTTTGTATGAGTCCCTGCTCTTTCAGGGAAAGGATAAGCGGAAAAAGCATCGAGGATGTTTTGACCCGACCGTCCAGTCCCAGCTCACCAAAGACAAAAAGACCTTCTTGCGCAAAACTTTTTTTATTCAGCGCGACAAGCAGTGCCAGGGGCAGGTCGAAATGCGTACCGTTCTTTTTGATATCTGATGGGCTCAGATTTACCGTGATCTTTAAAGGAGGAAATACAAATCCGTTGGTCAGCAATGCCGACTTGACACGCTCTTTTGCCTCTTGTATGTCTGATGAGGCCAACCCTACTACGGCAAAACCCGGTAAACCTTTTGTAAAGGTAGCCTCAACTTCAATGACCTTGGCATTGACACCTTCAAGTGTTGCACAGGTAAGCCTGTTGACGATGGCCTCTTTTTTTTCATGTGTATGTTTTTTCTCTGTTTTGGGTGGTGTACCACTATCTATTTTAGCATTCATAGCGCTATCATGACACAAGTTTGAAAAAAAAGTTAAAAACATGTCAAATTGTCATATTTTTAACCTTGCAAGTACCTATTTTCGACATTTTGGCTTTAGTAGATCGAGGTAAAAGTCGACACTTCCAAGAAAAACATGCTTAAGGTAAAGGCACGCATGACAGGCGCGAATCAAGATAACACCCCAGATGAAAAAGACGGGGCGAAAAAGCCCCTGTGTTTGTTGTGCTGAGGATATACTTAGAGTGTGGCTTTTTGCTTCTTCTTCCACTCTTTCTCGAACTTCTTGCGCTTCAGGAATGAAAG
>CAYXZY010000211.1:0-3023 GCA_964469685.1 uncultured Sulfurovum sp.
GGATCTGTCGATCGAAGACTTGCTTGCCAGACATCCTAAAGACCTGGATACCGAGGCGATCGAACGATTTGTCAAAGGTAAAAAAGTGCTTATCACCGGTGCGGGGGGCAGCATAGGTAGCGAGATAGCAAAACAGTGTGACAAATTCGGGGCAGCGGCACTTACGTTGGTGGACCATGGTGAATACAACCTGTATGCAATAGGTGAGCAGATACCCAAAGCAACTTTAAAGCTTTTAAACATCACCAATACGCACTTGCTTGACACTGTATTTGAAGCGCAAAGACCTGATATCGTCATTCATGCAGCAGCCTATAAACATGTCCCCATGTGTGAACTCAATCAGGAAACTGCTGTCTTTAACAATGTGTATGGCTCTAAAAATGTCATGGATTTAAGTATAAAATACGAGGTTCAAAAAGTAGTGATTATCTCTACGGACAAAGCCGTGCGTCCAACCAATGTCATGGGTGCTACAAAGAGGGTGACAGAACTGTATGCCCAGAATGTTGAGAGTAAACATACAGAGATAGTGGCCGTACGATTTGGAAATGTACTGGGCTCCAGCGGATCAGTGATCCCCAAGTTTAAGCAGCAGATAGAGCAGGGCGGCCCCGTCACCGTAACGCACCCTGAGATCACCCGCTATTTCATGCTCATCCCTGAGGCGTGCCAGCTTGTGCTTCAGACCGCTGCCATGGCAAAGGGTGGAGAACTTTTTATTCTGGATATGGGTGCACCTATCAAGATCGTTGACCTGGCAACGCAGATGATTCGCCTGTATGGCAAAGAAGATGATGTCCATATCACGTTTACAGGATTGCGTCCGGGAGAAAAACTCTATGAAGAGTTACTGCTGGATGAGAGTCAAAAGGAAACCAAATACAGTTCTGTCTTCATAGCAAAGCCCACCGTCTATGATATCTCACAATTAATACACGATATTGATGTACTCTTAAAGGTCGAGGATAAGGTTGGTGCACTACAAAAAATAGTGCCGGAATTTACAAGAAAAGATGCGCTATAATCACTGCATCTTAATTTTAAAGGAAAAAGAATGCTACAAAGAATAATCATGGGGTTTTTGGTACTTGCTACTTCAACACTGTTCGGTATGAGTCTGTCTCAGCTAAATTCAGCTACAAAAGCAGAGCTTATGGAGATCAACGGTATCGGTGAGGTCAAAGCTGCAGCGATCATTAAAGAGAGAAGAAAAGGCAAGTTTAAATCTTTTGAGGATGTCCAAAAAGTAGAGGGTATCGGAGAGCAGACTGCTGACAACATTAAGCGTGGTGTCAAAACGAGTGATGGTGTAAAAAAAGTTTCCAAAAAAACAAAAACAAAAGCGAAGAAAAAAACATCTGCATCTGATGTAAAAGAAAACGCTGAGAAAAAGACTAAAAAAACAAAGACCAAAGCCAAAAAAGAGGCTAAGGAAAAAGCCGAAAAGAAGACCAAAAAACGTAAGATAAAGTCAATGGACGAGAAGAAAAAAGAGCTAAAGTCCAAAGCCAAAAAAACTAAAACAAAAAAGACCAAAGCTAAAAAAACAAAAGCGAAAAAAGAAAAGAAATCTAAAAAGAAAAACTAACATCTGAGAGCTTTGCTCTTGGATGCCCCTATAATCCCCTTTAACCACATTTTTGATACAATCACACAATTCATTACCAAAGGTAGTCTCTTATGTCGGTTATAACACGTTTTGCACCCTCACCAACGGGATATTTACACATTGGCGGACTCAGAACCGCACTTTTCTCGTGGCTCACAGCCAAGCACAGCAACGGGGATTTCCTGCTGCGTATAGAAGATACGGATCTGGCGCGTAACTCTGAAGAAGCAAAGGATGCCATCTTAAAAGCATTTGAGTGGGTGGGTATGAGTCATGACGGTGAGGTCGTGTACCAGTCCAAGCGTTTTGATCTGTACAAAAAGTACATCAATCAGCTACTTGAAGAAGGCAAAGCGTACAAGTGTTATATGTCCAAAGAAGAGCTGGATGCTTTACGTGAAGAACAAATGGCCAAGAAAGAGCGTACCCGTTATGATGGACGCTACAGGGATTTTACCGGCACCCCTCCAGAGGGCATTGAGCCGGTAGTTCGCATCAAAGCACCGCAGGAAGGTACCTTAAGTTTTGTTGATGGTGTCAAAGGCGAGATCAGTATTGCTGCAACAGAAGTGGATGATTTTGTCATTGCACGTGCAGACGGTACGCCGACATATAATTTTGTTGTGGCCATAGATGATGCCTTAATGGGTTGTACAGAAGTCATACGCGGTGATGACCATCTGTATAATACACCCAAGCAGATAGTGGTATACAATGCATTGGGCTTTACACTTCCAAAGTTCTACCATGTTGCCATGATCAACAATGAGCAGGGAAAGAAACTCTCTAAGCGAGACGGCGCTACAGATGTCATGGCATACAAAGAGATGGGTTATCTGCCCGAAGCACTGCTTAATTTTCTGGTGCGCCTTGGGTGGAGCCACGGGGATCAGGAGATCTTTAGCATTGAAGAGATGATAGCCCTTTTTGACCCTAAGGATATCAACAAGTCATCTTCGAGTTATAACCTGGATAAACTCTTGTGGTTAAACGCGCACTATATCAAAAATACACCCAATGCGAAACTGGCTGAGTTGTTGCATCCCTTTGGTGTGGACATAAGAGAGCATGACAAAATGGAGATGCTTCTGGATGCAACCAAAGAAAGAGGTAAAACACTCGTAGAACTGGCAGAGCAGATAAACCTCATCCTGCAGGCTCCTGAGGAGTATGATGCCAAGTCGTCCAAAAAAGCCTTTAAAGGGGAGGCAAAAGAGATACTTGCAGACTTTGCACAGCTGTTGCAACACTGGGAAAAGCCGCTGCATCTGCCTAATGACTATCATGAGGTCATGGAGAAGATCGTTGCAGACAAAGAGATAGGATTTGGCAAGATCGGAATGCCGCTGCGCGTGAGTCTTATGGGAAGCATGACAGGTTCAGGACTTGATGAGATCATGGCCATTTTGGG
>CAYXZY010000212.1:0-3022 GCA_964469685.1 uncultured Sulfurovum sp.
AAGACGGTAAAGTGGTCAGCCATTGGGCAAAGGCGTACAGAGGCATCGTCTTACGTGAGATGGCCAAAGCGGGCGTCACAACGATGGATGCGTTTATGACACTTCCTATAGAGGGTTTGGATATACATGAGATACACACAAAGAAACATAAAACCGAGATCATATATACCATAAACCAGTAAAATCATACTCCATGCAATGAGGCAGCATAAAACACTATCTCAGGCTATTCATAGTACTATAGTAGTATTCAATAGTATCCAGGTCATCCTTACTGTATAAACTTATTCTGTAGTAGATGAGGACATGCAATGGTATATAGAATATAAAGTGAATTATTAGGGGTATGTGAATGATAGCAAAAGTGATCATAGGGTTATTTTTGGGACTGGGCTCCATCTATGCGCAAGCAGAAACCTTACAGAGTGTTGTGGGTCATGTACTCGATACAAACCCTGCCTTGCATGAACGGCTCAAGAATTATGAAACAAAAAAAGCTGAGATCGCCATTGATGAAGCAGGATACTACCCTACGGTCAACCTGGAGTCTGCTGTAGGTCGCAAAGCTACAGGGCGTATAGACAGTGATGGCATCCATCAATCCTATAATGTTTTTCAGCATTCTCTTAGATTAAGACAAAATATTTTTGACGGCTTTTCTACGCAGGAGAGAGTCAACTATAGAAAAATGCTTGCGCTCTCTGCTGCGTACAATTACCTTGACAAAAGTAATGACACAGCCCTCCAGGCAGTGACGGCATATATTGATCTTCAAAAAGAAAAAGCGCTTTTAAAAAATGCTGAATCCAATGTCAAGCACAACACTGCAACCTATCATAAAATTAAAAAATCCCATGATGCCGGTTTAACCGCACCTTCTGAAGTAAGCAAGATCTACTCCACCCTCTCACTGGCAAAATCCAACCTTATGCTCCAAAAAAGCAAGCTGCTGAATGCGCAAAGCAATTTTCGAAGAATCACAGGCCTTAACATTGACATCAATACCTTACAGAAAGTAAATTTTGATCTAAAGCTCCCGCGCTCTCAAAAAAAAGCAGAAGCATATGCATTGGATTACAATCCATCTATTGTTGCAGGCAATTACAATCTTAAAGGCATAGAAGCGCTCTACCGAGAAAGCATGAGTGCCTTCTATCCGAAGGTAGCACTTGAATTGAGCCAGAACTACAATGACAACTACAATGAGTTTGTTGGCACCGATGACCGCGCACAGGCACTTGTGATACTAAGCTATAACCTCTATAACGGCGGTGCGGATGAAGCCAAAAAAGTATCTGCACTCAGTAAAGTACATCAGGAAACCTCTGTCATCCATGACATGAAACGACAAGTGACCCAAGGGGTTGAACTTTCCTGGAATGCATACAAATTAGCCTTAGAACAACTACCTTTTTTAAAACAATATAAAAAACAGAGCCAGGAGACGCTGACACTATTTCATGAAGAATATGCATTGGGAAACCGCACTTTGCTTGATCTTATCTCAGCAGAAAATGATCTCAAACGTGCCAACGATGAACTCATCTATGCACAATACAATCTACTTCAGGCAAAGTATGGCATCATGCATTCAATGGGGTTGACCGTTGCATCAATACTGGGAGACCAAAGTCAATATTATCACCGTGTCGGCATCCGTTCACTTCATAGAAAACATGCCAAACAAAGTGAAAACCCTTACAAAGCACTTCATAAAGCAATGAAAAAAGACTCTATGAAGCCTGTGTCCAAAAGCAACAAAGGAAAACCGGCAGCAACAGACAAACCCCATGCAGCAAGAAGTCCAAAACCTACACAAGTGGAAACGAAAGATTCCACATCATTTTTCGATAGCTTTACGAAAATACGTTGGGAATCAAGATAAGCTGTCTGAGCCGCCTTTAGACAGGTGGCACATTTAAGATATCTTCAAGAGAGGTATTGTTTGCTCCTTTATTCGGTTCAGCGGGGAGATTGTGTATCTTTCTAAGCAGCTTACGGGTCTGTGTAGACTCCAAAAATTCTGTCACATCTTTGGCCATCAATGGCTTACTGATCAAATATCCCTGAATTTCATCACATTTTAAGTCACACAGCATATGTAGCTGAGATTCATTCTCAACCCCTTCAGTGATGACGCGGATACCCAGGTTGTGACACAGTCCTATGAGCCCGCTAACAATAGAAACTGATTGGATATCCTGTGGAAAATCTTCCATCAGGGATCGATCCATTTTGATATACTCTATCGGGAATTTATGGAGATATTCCAAAGAGGAATACCCGGTTCCAAAGTCATCCAAAGCTATCTTGAACCCATGTGCATGCAATGTGTCAAGAATGTTGAAAACAGCATCATACTGTTTGATCAGTGCCGTCTCAGTTAATTCAAAGAGGATGGATTCAGCACAAACACCTTCTTTTCTGACAATCTCAATAATCGTCTCAGCCAACGATGGATCATAAAACTGTATAGGGGATAAATTGATCGACATGACCAAAGAAGGATGACCCTGATCCTGCCAAACCTTGAGTTGACGACAGGCATTTTGTATCACCCACTGTCCAATTCTTTTAATATTTCCCGTATGTTCAGAGATCTGTATAAAGGTGTCTGGCGGGACGATCCCGAACTCGGGGTGCTTCCAGCGCAAGAGTGCCTCTATTTTTTCAACTTTGGCTGTATCGGTGTTAACTATAGGCTGAAAATGTATGAACAATTCTTCTCTTTCAATCGCCTGATGCAACTGACCCTCAATTTTCAAAACCTGCTTAGAGCGGCTATTCATCTCTTGATCATAAAAAAGGAAGGTGCCCCTTCCTTCTTCTATAGCATTCTGAAGCGCCATCTTGGAATGGCTGAGCAACGCTTCAGGGTGCTCTGCATCTACCGGGTACAAACTGGCTCCTATATTGGCTGTCATTACAATTTCATTGCCATCTATGACAACAGGCTTTGAGAGCTCCTTGAACATACGGAAAATGGCCCAGGTGGAATCCTCTGCATGTGCAATGCCTGTGA
>CAYXZY010000213.1:0-3020 GCA_964469685.1 uncultured Sulfurovum sp.
GAAGAGAGTTACAACGCCTCAAGTTAAAAATGGAAGGAAATTAAAATCAAAATACATTTTGCTATAATTTCCTAAAACAATTCAGATTATTTAAGGAAAAACAATGATACCCGATATCTTAACCAGTACAAAAATCACCAGAAGCGGACAAAAAGTCACCAATCTCGCATGGTGGGTCACGCTCATCATCTCTTTGGCACTTGCCATAGGCACATGGAACCCTACAGGAACACATTTCATTGGCTATCTCTCCAACAATGTAGATGATCTTCTCTCAGGCTTTACGCCATTTGCGATCTTGATCATGTTAGCCATGTGGATACTTGCGATCAAGTCCATCTTCCAGAGTCTTGGTTTTTTTGGCGCACTCATCACTGCCATCATCATAGGTGCGTTCATCTGGGGACTTCAAGAATACCAGATCATCGATGTGACAGAGTTCGAACAGGCAGGCTGGGCAGCAACTGTTGCCATAGGGCTCATCATCTGGTTCGGACTCAATGCTTCCATCATCTGGAAAAAGCTTACAGGTGTCTACACTACAGATGCTACAGCAGAAGACCTCTAAGCTTATTTCTACTTTATGCGTAGACGATACAAGGCACTTATAGCAATAGCCACTCCTGTAGTCATCGTCTACGGACTCAAATATACCCATTCAGCTAGTTACGAATGGCTTATGGGATATATGTTTGCAGTGGCTTTGGTCTTCAAGGCTTCTATACTCTCACTCTGGTTCGCATCCAAGCTCAAGATCATCGCTTTTTTAAAAGGTCTTACCCTTTTTCAAGCTCTTGCACTGCTATTTAAGCGGTGGTTCTTAGATAGTGTCGTAAGCACATGGATACAAAAACATATCATTGACAACCTTGTAGATGGTTTCCAGGAAGTCAAGGACTACTATCTTAGACTCAACCTAAAAGCCAAACTCCGTAATATCTTGATCATTCTAGTCGGTACTGTTATCATAAGTTGGCTGCTCTATCTGACAGGATACCTTGATAACGTTTTGCTCTTTGCACAACTCAAGCTTTTTATTGCAGGTATACTCAAGACCTTCATCACCTTTTTTACGAAAATATCCACATGGATCGTCTCATGGTTTGCTGTCTCATGGTTAGCACCTATCATCGAAGTCTTTGCTTTAAGTTACCTCCTAACACTATTAGAAAAAAGATTCGGTCCGGATAATCCCCTGTCAAGGTTCTTCAACTTCATAGGAGACAAGATAAATCTGCTTCTATACTACATGGGCATCTTCAAACGCAAGCATATAGACCCCATGGTCGAGTGTAATGTCGTTTCTAACTCCAAAAAGATCGGTGCCAAACTCTCCATTATGATACGTAACAAAAAGATAAATGAAGAATACAGGTATTTTGAACGTTTTGAGAATATCATCATGAAAGGACATATAGATGCCTACCATACTTTTGAAGGGATGCATGAGATCACGGATAAAAAAGAGCTCTACCAGCGTATCAACAAAAAGACCGATGATAACATCGAAATCGTCGCATACGCCTCTCGTAACCACCTGGGTATCTTGCTGGATGAGGGTGTAGAAGATACATTCTATCATGACATCTTCTTACTAGAGAGCTTTGCCTCTCACCAAGAACATGGTGTAAAGGTCTATGATGAACCGGAAGATCCTGACCACATAGACCATACTGACTTCTGGGTGCTCAATACCTCAAAATTTCCTGTCATCGTAGGTAGTGAAAGCAAGAACTTTGAAGAAGAATGTATCTTCCCTCATGGACTTAGACTTATCAAAACAAAAAATCCTTTTTGTTATGCCAATGGAGATGTCTACTGCGAGTATGAAGGTGTGAAGGTAAGTGTCACCGCTATCTCAAGGCTTTAATGCTAATGTCTACTTTATCATTTTATGCTATAGTGCGAAATAAATACATATATAAACCCAAGGAAATATCATGGCATACAATGAACTCACAGATGCAGAAAAAAACATCATACTCAACAAAGGAACAGAACGTTCTTTCTCAGGCAAATACTGGAACCACTACGAAAACGGTACCTACACATGTCGCCAATGCAATGCTGAGCTTTTCCCTTCCACTGCGAAATTTGACTCTTTTACAGGCTGGCCAAGTTTTGATGATGCCATAGAAGGTGCGGTAAAAGAAGTACCCGATGCTGACGGCATGAGAATAGAGATCGTCTGTGCCAACTGCGGCGGACACCTAGGCCACGTCTTCAAAGGTGAAGGCATGACAGACAAAGACACACGCCACTGCGTGAACTCTGCTTCTTTGGATTTTAAAGGGGCTTAAGATATTTGTTCCATATAATTTGAGATATGGAACAAAAGACTAGTTACTTTTCAAACTCAATAACATACCCATCAGCCAATTTTACATCTAATTTTAAACTAAACTCTTCACTTTTTGAAAAAACCCCAGCTTCACGGTAACCCAAAAGTCCCTCATAGAGGTCTTTGAATATCACATCCCTTTTTTCTTTTAGTTCATCAGGGAGTACAAACTCTTTTTGATGCCCTCTCGGTGTTGCCTTAAAAAGTCTCAACTCTTGTACTTCCAGATGCATCCATCTAGATGTATCAGATAGTTTTTTACTTTCTAAAGGCATGATTTTTAAGAGCAGAATATTCCCATGCCAAAAACTTAGGGTCAGGTGAACGTAATCGTAAGTATCTTTCTATTATAAACTTCTCCATACAGGAGAAACAATGCCAAGAAGACCACGCATAGAACAAGCAGGACAGTAAGACTATTTAAAAAAATTACAGAGATTAAAGAGAGAAATGAACTGATAGTCAAGGCGTATGAACAAGGGTATTCTCAGCATATGATTGCTAAAGTATTGGGTATGGCACAATCAACGATAAATGGGATAATTAAAAGATGCAGTTAGTACGATTATGTTCACCTGACCCCTATCTCCTGACACATATTATTTACATTACAACCAAGTAGGAACATTAAAGGCTGTAAGTGACAGTAGTGGAGTAATCATTAAAGAGATTACTTACG
>CAYXZY010000214.1:0-3016 GCA_964469685.1 uncultured Sulfurovum sp.
GAAAGAAGAAGGGTAGGTTGATCCATGGTGTATATGGAATCTTTTTTTGACATTCTTCTTCAATCCTTCTAGTATGTATTTTCCAGAGCTTCTTCTATTTGTGCTGTAGCTAGTTTTTTCCCATTTTCTTCCTCTTTTGCACCCCACCAGTACTCTAGAATATTTTGTTCTATGGTACCAAGTAGATTCACCGGTAAATTGGCAAAAACTTCATAAGAACTTATTTCATGCTTAGCTACATTTTTATTTTTAGCAATATTGTCAATAAGCTCTCTAATGGATTTTTCTATATCTGTAGGTTCAGCAATTGGTCTGTCTTCTGTAGGCTGAGGGAGCACTCGGGCATAATCTATCCATGTTTTAATCTCATCTTCGAGAAAGTCATAGCCATAGATTTGGTAGCAAAGTACATGGGTCTCATTATAGAGATTCACATTATTTTCTTCCAAAATATCAGTGACAGTAGGAACACCATCACGTATATAGACTTCAATACGTTGATCTTTTTTGATAGTGGAGGCTCTTTCAAAAGCATCTCTTGCCAGTTTAAGCAGTTCTTCTTTAAGTTTTTCGGCAGTCATAGTGTACCTTTAATGAATGTAGTTAGTTTGCGATGCGCAATCTGGGATCTATATATTTGGGGGCATTGTCATAGGTGACTTTAATAAAATGATTTCGATGTAGTCCTTCAATGACTTTGTCAACAGATAATTTATATAAGCCAATATAGTAAATATCTATGCCGTGATCCAGCAAAAGACCAAATGGCTCGGCTTCCAAAATGGAATATACTACTTTTTCAACCTTCCATTCTCTTAATATTTCCGCTGTTTTTATGCCATCCCCATGAGCAGGATTGTCTCTAAAATCAATTTCTTTTTTCTTGGAGTCATAGAGTGCAAACATGGGTGCATTGTCAAAATATGGAAATGTTTTAGCGGCCAAGTGTTCAATATCTATGGGTATAGCTATCATGATGATCCTTTTAGATTTCATACAGTGTCTACCAAGCATACTTGCAATAAATGTTCTAAAGGGTATGGCCGGTTTTTAGATGTGCCCTTAAGTGTTGTTCTGTTTTTCGGATGTGGTGAAGAGGATTGCCTACAGGAACAAACCATCAGGCGTGAAAGTGCATTTTGTTGAGCTAAAATCAAAGACGTCATACAAATCTCGAGCATTTTAAGGTGCCATCGGTCTATCTGGAACAAAATATGTATATCTTGCTAATAAAGATCTAGTTAAGTAAGGAATATATATGAGTGCAATATTTAAAAAAGGTGTTGAGGCCTATGAGCATAAAGCCTATTCCGAAGCTTATGAGCACTTTAGAGAAGCTGCTGACCAAGAAAGTGTAGATGCAATGGCCAATCTGGCCCTTATGCACATGAAGGGCATTGGCTGTAGTACAGACATAAACAAGACAAAGTTTTGGCTTGAAAAAGCGGCAAGCAAGGGTCATGCACGCTCAATGATGAGCTTGGCTCAGATGTATGAAAAAGGTATGGATGGCACTATAGATACTGAGAAAGCTTTAGAATACTATACGCAAGCTGCAAATTTGGGCATAGTAGAGGCACAACTTAAGTCAGGCATATTGTTTAGAGAAAAAGGGGAAATCTCCAAAGCGATGCAGTATTTGATATCTGCAGCACACAATAATAATCAGCAGGCGCAGGAGATGATAACCTATGTGAGTAATGCCGGTATAGATGGTAGCTGCAACACACTGTTTAGATCATTGGACATTGCTCGTCAAAAAGAACTTGTGGAAAATATGATCAAAACTAAAATCCTTCCTACGCTTGAAGCGGATAACGGTGGAATAGAATTGGTGAATTATGTTCCTGGCGATATTCCACAAATTTGGTTAAATTATCTTGGCGCATGCTCAGGATGCCATCTTGGTTCCACATCGACAGCCGACATGTTGCTGGATCATTTTGAAACACTTATTGACAAAAATGTCGTAATTTATCTGATGTAACATTGGGTCGCTTTAGGAATACGATTTGCACAATAGTTAATAAATACAAATAAAGGAATATATAATGGCACTAAAAATTACAGAAGAGTGTATAAGTTGTGATGCATGTGCGCCGGAATGTCCGGTTGCGGCAATCTTAACTGATGAAAATGACAGAAACCCGTATACGGGAGAATATTTTTATATCAAACCGGAAACTTGTGTGGAATGTGTCGGACATGCTGATGCCCCCAGGTGTGCAGATGCATGTCCTACTGAAGGTGCAATAGTTTGGGATATGCCTTACACTGTAGAGTATGAGTCGTACTATGCACAAGGCAACGAGGAAGGGACTTATAAGATACGTGATCATAAAAAGAAAGGTCTTATGCTTCCCTCTGTGAAGGCACAAGCCTACTTAGATGAGATAGGCATGGATCTGCGTGAGTCGCATGCCAATGTTGCCGGAACCATATAGGGATTGTCATGTATGTAGCATTTGCTTCAAGCTCAGGAGAATCGATAGACCAACACTTTGGCTGGTCAAAGACTTTTTATCTTTATGAAATAGATGAATCAGAGTCAAAGTTTATCAGGATTATAGACAGTTCTGAAGAGCCTGAAGAAGAGAAAGCAAAGCTCACATACAAAATTGGAACAATAGAAGAGGCCGATATCATGTATTGTACTCAGATCGGTCCAACTGCATCTAAGATGGTACAGGCATCCGGTATTCATCCTGCTCGCGTGAGTGAGGGTGAGAAAATAGCAGATGCTATCGATCAACTGCAACAGATGCTTCAAGATAATCCACCCATATGGCTATTGAGAATTTTGCACAAATCAAAAGCAAGGAGTGCCTAATGGCAGTACTGATCACTGAGCTATGTATTAATTGTGATGCATGTATAGATGAGTGTCCGGCCACTGCAATTGTCAGTGCAGATGAGTCGCCGATCATAGGTGCAGAATTTACCTATGTGAAGCCTGAAAAATGCATAGAGTGCGTGGATGCAGCAGTGCCTAAATGCGCTGACGTGTGTCCCACAG
>CAYXZY010000215.1:0-3013 GCA_964469685.1 uncultured Sulfurovum sp.
CCTGACTCATGACCTTCAGGTGCATAAGCATAGGAACTTGATATCCCTCTTAGTCTTGTTACCGCATTTTGTACCGTCTCAAGGGTATAGTCAAGTTCTTCTTTGGTCGTATAGCGACTTAGAGAAAAACGTATCGCCGTATGTGCCAAGTCATCTGCTGCACCGATGGCTTCCATGACAGAGTTTGCTTCCAGGTCTTCAGAGGCACAGGCAGAGCCAGTGCTTGCTGCGATACCTGCACGGTTGAGATCCCACAGCATGGACTCGCCTTCTATCCCTCTAAAAGAGATGAGGATAGTGTTTGGTGTTCTTTTGTTTTTTGGTGTGACCACAAAAGTGTCCGGTATCGCAAGCAGGGCTTCTTCAAAATTGTCTCTGAGTTCCCTGATGACGGTCATCTCATACCCCAGTGCCTCTACAGCCATTTCCATCGCTGCACCCATACCAACGATGCCAGGCACATTGAGTGTACCCGAACGGTATCCGCCCATCTGGTCACCACCATGTAAAAGCGGTAACAGCTCTTTGCCTTTTTTGATGTACAGTGCCCCTACGCCTTTGGGCCCATGGAACTTATGTGCCGAAAATGTAAGATAATCCACATTAAAAGACTGCACATCTACGGGGAACTTGCCTATGGCCTGCACCGCATCTGTATGGAAAAGCACACCGTGCTCTTCACAGATGTCACCTATCTCTTCTACAGGGAAGATGGCACCGGTTTCGTTGTTCGCCCACATGATCGACACGAGGGCTGTCTTGTCTGTAATGCTGTCTCTTACGGTCTGCGGATCAACGATCCCTTCATGGTTGATAGGAAGGTAGGTCACCTTGCAGCCCATACTTTCTATCCATTTGGCTGTGGCGATGATGGAAGGGTGTTCAACTTCAGAGACCATGATATGGTTCTTTTTGCCTGTGATGATCTGTTCGAAGTAGACCGATTTGAGCACCCAGTTGTTACTCTCGGTGGCACAGGAGGTCATCACAACAGAATCATCTCTGTCAGCATGGATGCCTGCATAGATCTGTTCCATGGCTGTTTTGATGCCAGGGTGGGTGGCAGAAGCAAAGGCGTGCAGTGAGTTGGGGTTACCGTACTTTTCTACGAAGTATGGCTCCATCTGTTCAAATACCTTTGGGTCTACCTTGGTCGTAGCATTGTTGTCCAAATACACATTCATAGATGAGGTCTCCTTTGAAAAAAACAGCGTTTTTTCAAGCTTCTTTTGTCTTGCATAGCGCAGGAAAAAGCATTTTATTTTGATATTCGTTTTTAAATGAGACTAATTTAGTCTTATTTAATCTGTATGAATAATACGCTCTTATTCTTAAGATAAGATAAAATGAATATCCTGAAGGATGTTACATCCTCCTATATGGACGCTGTAGACCTAAAAGTTCGATGGTGTAGGTGAATTGACCAGACTGTAGAATTCATTGCGTGTACGTTCATCACTTTTGAACAGTCCGCGAAGTGCCGAACTTACCGTCGTAGAGTTGATCTTCTGTACCCCCCGCATCTCCATACACATATGACGCGCCTGGACGACCACGGCAACACCTTTGGGGTTGATGGTCTCCAGGATGGCATCAGCGATCTGTTCGGTCATCTGTTCTTGTATCTGAAGGCGTCTTGCGTAGACGTTCACGATTCGGGGTATTTTAGACAAGCCTACCACTTTGCCGTCTGGAATGTAGGCTACATGAGCGCGGCCTATGATAGGGAGCATATGGTGCTCACACATCGAGTAGAACTCTATGTCGCGTACCAAAACCATCTCATCATTACTGCTGGTAAAAAGTGCTTGGCTGAGAATCTCTTTGGGGTCTTGTTCGTAGCCTTCTGTAAGGAATTTGAGTGCTTTTGCTACACGGCTGGGCGTTTTGAGCAAACCTTCACGTTTGGGGTCTTCTCCCAGAAGTTCGAGTACTTTGGTGACAGCTTGTTCAAATTCTTCTTCTTTTGTCATACATGGTTCCTAATGTAGGGTGGATTTATCCACCGTTGTAATAAAGGTGGATAAATCCACCCTACGTATTGTCATATTGTAGCCAAATACAATTTAACTATCTTCTCATCTACCTTTGAGATAGCGAGTTTATGTATGTCAGAGATCGTAAAGTAGTGGTCTTGTTCTTTATCCACTTCATAGAGTACATGTACCTTACAGATGAGCTTGAAGTGCGTATAGGCATGGGTGACTTCTCCGATGTACTCTGAAGCACAAAGGGGTACTTCCACAGCAGAAAATCCCCACAAGCCATGCAGAAATTTGCCACTGCGCTTGGTAAGTGAAAGTTTGTCATTGTACACAGAGATCATAATGTTCTGTTCCCGCGTAGGTACCACGCGTTTCTTTTTGGCAGGGTAGAGGGTAGGTTCATCCTGCCCTTTACAAACTTCTTTTAGAGGGCACACATGACACTGTGGATCTTTGGGTGTACAAAGTGTAGCGCCTATATCCATCATGGCTTGGTTATAGTCAAAAGGGTTTTTTTTGTCTACCAAATCATAGGCTATCTCCCAGAGTGCTTTGTCTGTAGGCGTTTTGAGTTTGTGTAAACGACAAAGTATACGCTTGACATTGGCCTCCATGACAGGCACAGGTTTATTGTACGCAAAAGCAGCGACGGCATGCGCGGTATTTTTCCCTATACCAGGCAGCGTCATGAGCGTATCAATATCGCTTGGCAACGTAGGGGCAGACCCAGGTGTCTGCCCATGAGACAATAATTGTGCCGTCTTATGCAAATTCCTAGCCCGGTTATAGTACCCAAGCCCCTCCCACATCTTCAGCACATCATCTAAAGGAGCATCACCTAAAGCTTTGAGTGTAGGAAACTTTTTGAGAAAAGGAAAGTAGTAACGTTCCAGCACCGTTTTT
This sequence comes from uncultured Sulfurovum sp., assembly GCA_964469685.1. Taxonomy (GTDB): domain Bacteria; phylum Campylobacterota; class Campylobacteria; order Campylobacterales; family Sulfurovaceae; genus Sulfurovum. The sequence goes on from CAYXZY010000215.1 coordinate 2,889, forward strand.
ACCTGCGTTTGCTGCAGCATGATTTCACTGAGATAGATGGCATAAGGGTCATCGGTAGTACGCCATGGAAGATCCAGTCTTCCATGGGTTTGGTACCAGGTTTGGATGTTTTGGTGGGTATTTTT
>CAYXZY010000216.1:0-3009 GCA_964469685.1 uncultured Sulfurovum sp.
TTCTATGTTGATCGTATAGTTCTTTTCGTGGGCATTGGGCCAAAAGTTCTCCTCATTGTTGATGTCAAATTCCTGTATCTCTTTTTCACCATATTTCATCTGTTTCCTTTAGCTGTATCTCTGGATAAGCTCTTGTTCAAAAAGTGGTTTGGCGATACCAAACCCTTGAAGATAGTCTATACCCAGAGACTTGAGTTTATTTTTTTGTGCATCGTTGTCTACCCACTTTGCCACACTTAAGAGACCCAGGTCTTTAGACATGGTCACAAGAGAAGAGAGCATGGCGAGGTTGGTCTTGTTGTCCAGATGTGTCACATAGTCTCTGTCGAACTGTATCATATCGAATTTAAAATTTTTCATATATTCCATAGAGGCATTGGATGATCCGAAGTTGTCTATACAGATCCTGATACCTTTGCCTCTGTAAGCGGTTAAGGTTTTGAAGTATCCGCTGAGATCATGATGGCTTTTGCGCTCATAGAGTTGGATGATAAGGCGTGAAGGCTGCACCTCATGTGTTTCCAAAAGTGCAAAAAACTTTTCCTGAAAGGTTTTGTTGCGCAATGAAAAAGGCGAAAGGTTAAAGGTGAAGCTTATCTTCTCATCGATCATAGGCAGCAGCTTGATGATATGTTCTGCCAGTGCAAGGTCGTATTTGACGCCAAGATCAAGCCTGTTGATAATGGGGAGGTAGACCCTTGGCAGGATCTCCCCCTGGGTTGGAGAAGTCAGTTTGGAGACGATCTCATAGATGTCTGTTTGGCCTGTATGTGTATTTTGAAGTGGCCTGAATCCAAGTTTGAAATTTTTATGATTGAGCGCATCGATAATGGCTTTTTCTGTTTTGTTGACCTCTTGTGCATCTTTGACATTGTGTGTGTTGTTTTTTGAATCAACAGGAGAGGAGAGCAGGTCTTTGAGTTGGCCGAGTGTCTGCTTGATGTTTCCCTGTGTGTCTGTGACAGCAGAAAACTTGTATGCTACCTCGATGTCATTCAAGACCTTGTTGTCTTCTATGAATCTCTGGAAGACCCCTTGAATGTCATGGCCGTCCTGATTCAGCGCGATCAAGAATTCCGCACCGTATCTTCTTCCTATGAGCGGAGAGGTAAACCCATGCTGGGTGAGCGTGGTGTTGAGTTCGTGGATAATGGTGTAGAGCAGCAGGTCAACTTTTTGGGCATTGTAGTTATCGTTGATCGTATGCAGGTTGTCAACCACTAGAAGTATGAGGGTTTTGGGTTTATAGGCTTCAAGTTTGTCAATGAATGCCTTTTCGTTAAAACTCTGAGTGGTATTGTCAACCATGGTTTCTTTGACACTCATCTCTATGAGAAAATAGTTAAAATAGACAGTAATAAAAATAATGCCTGCAATCAAAAAACCATTGACAAGGGTAGGTTCAAAGGTACCTTGCTGTACAAAAAGGGCATAAAAGACCAAAGAGATGAGAAGGAGTACGGGAATTCCGGCACGCAGTGCAAGTTTAAAGCGTCTTTCCCGCTCTTGGATTTCAGAAAGAAGCATTAGACATCCAGGTGTTTTACATCTTTTGCATGGCTTTCAATGTAATTTCTTCTAGGCTCGACCTCGTCCCCCATAAAGAGCACAAAGGTCTCGGACGCTTCTTCGTCATCATTGATGGTCACTTGAAGCAGTCTTCTGTTCTCAGGTGTCATGGTGGTCTCCCATAATTGCTCAGGGTTCATTTCCCCCAGACCTTTATAGCGCTGGATATAGGCACCTTTTTTGGCATTGCTTTCAACTTGCTGGAAGAGCTCTAAGAGATCCTGGTCTTTAAACTCATCGGTAATATGCTCCTGTATCTTCTGGTTGATATGGATGGCTTCGTTATAATGCGGATTGGTAAAGAGGATATCATCCACAATCAGTTCTTCAAGTCCGTCATTGGTCTGTACAAAGAGGTGGATGGTCTCATCTGTGATCGTTTTGTTCAGGATATTGTACCCCAGTTCTTTGATGTACGCCTCAATGGTTTTGGCCAGTGCTTTGTTGTCTGTACCCACGACATCCGGGTTTTCGATCATGTATCTGAGTACCTCAGGCAGTGCAAAACGTTTTTCTATCTCTTTGAGCGTCATGCGGTAATAGGCTACGAGTTTAAAGAGGTCTATAAGGTCGGCTTGTCCCATGGTCGTACTTTCTATGGCACCGATACCGTTTTCAATGAGGTAGTCATTGAGTGCTTTCTCGTCTTTCAGATAGGTCTCATTTTTCCCTTTTTTGTAACGGTAAAGCGGAGGCTGTGCCAGATAGAGATAGCCCTTTTCAATGATCGGCTTCAAGAAGCGGAAAAAGAAGGTCATCAGCAGTGTCTGGATATGTGAGCCGTCGACATCGGCATCAGTCATGATAATGACTTTGTGGTAACGCAGTTTCTCTTCATCGAACTCTTCACCGATACCGCAGCCAAGCGCTGTGATCATATTTTTGATCTCATCGGACTTGAGGATTTTCTCTATGCGGGCTTTTTCAACGTTGAGGATCTTACCTTTGAGAGGCAATATGGCTTGAAAGACTCTGTCGCGGCCTTGTTTGGCTGAACCACCGGCTGAGTCTCCCTCCACCAGATAGATCTCGGAGATCTCAGGGTCTTTACTTTGACAATCAGCAAGTTTTCCCGGAAGCGTTCCTACACTCATGGAGTCTTTACGTTTGACCAGGTCTTTTGCACGCTTGGCAGCATCTCTACCACGTGCGGCCAAGAGAACTTGTGCCATGATCGCTTTGGCTTCAACGGGATTTTCTTCAAGATACTTGTTGAAATTTTCAGAGAAGAACTTTTGTACCAACGGTCTTACGTAACTCGATCCCAGTTTTCCTTTGGTCTGCCCTTCGAACTGCGGTTCGGGTACACGTACGGAAACAATGGCAATGAGTCCTTCTTTACAGTCATCACCTGTGATCTTTGTACTTTTTTCTTTGGCATTGGCATTTTTGCTGATGTAGGATGCCAGTGAACGCGTCAGCCCCGCTCTGAACCCTGCT
>CAYXZY010000217.1:0-2941 GCA_964469685.1 uncultured Sulfurovum sp.
AATGGAACTTCTATAAAATAGAAAAACTTCTCTTTGGACTGGGGTTTTCTGAGGCGGATCTGGAGAAAGACCCCCTCAGTTTTTCAGGCGGCTATCAGATACGCATCAATCTTGTAAAGCTGTTGGCTACCGAGCCAAATATGCTGCTTTTGGATGAACCTACCAACTACCTTGACATCCTTTCGCTGCGTTGGTTAAGAGGGTTTATCAAAGAGTTTGACGGTGAAGTGATACTCATTACCCACGACAGAGACTTCATGGACTCAGTGACCACACATACCATGGGAGTGCAGAGAAAAAACTTGAGACTCATAGCAGGCGACAGTCACAAGTACTATGCGACACTTGAGATGGAAGATGAAACCTACGAGAAGACCAAAGCAAACCAGGACAAAAAACGAAAAGAGCTTGAAGAGTTCGTAGCCCGAAACAAAGCAAGAGCCTCCACCGCTGCACTGGCCCAGTCCAAACAAAAAGAGTTGGACAAGATGGATGACATGGAAGACCTGGCCACTGATGCGACCCTCTCCTTTCGTTTCAACTACCAGGATACACCGGCCAAAGTGATGCTGCGTGCCACTGATCTTGGCTTTGGGTACACCCCTGAGGAACCACTCTTTCAGAATGTGACCTTTGCACTGGAAAAAGGCAAAAGGGTGGCGATCATCGGGAAGAACGGTAAGGGTAAATCCACCTTGCTGAACTACATCGCCCGAGAGCTTGAAGAACAACAAGGAAGCCTGGAGTACCATCCTTCTACTGTCTTTGCACACTTTGGACAGACCAATATCGAGAGACTCAATGTCAACAATACCATCGTCGAAGAGATCGCTTCTATGAGTAAAGAGATCGGTATTCCCCAGGCACGTAACATTGCTGGGCGCATGATGTTTTCAGGAGATCTGGGAGATAAGAAGATTGACGTACTCTCCGGTGGAGAGCGAAGCCGTGTGATGCTGGGCAAGATCATCGCAACACCGGCGAACCTGCTTTTTCTCGATGAGCCTACCAACCACCTTGATATGCAGTCCATTGATGCGTTGGCAGATGCTATCGATGCCTTTGAAGGCTCACTCATGATGGTCACACACTCTGAAATGCTGCTTCATAGACTCGCGGATGCACTCATCATCTTTCATAAGGGTGGGGCAGAGTATTTTGACGGCACGTATGCGGACTTTTTGGAAAAGATAGGTTGGGAAGAAGAAGCCGGCAATGAAAAACCCAAGAAGAAAAAGCCCAAAATGGACTACAAAGAGCGCAAAAAGCTTCGCAAAGCAGTCACCAAAGAGCGAAACGAAGAGCGAAAACCCTATACCAAAGAGATCAAAGAGTGTGAAGAGAAGATAGAAAAACTCGAGGCCCAGATGGCTGTGAAAAATGAAGTGTTGAGCCAGGCATCAAACAGTGGCGATAACGATGCCATTATGGAGCACTCTAAAGAAGTAGGTCTTGTTCAGCAGGAAATAGACGCACTGTTTGAACGTCTGGAGATCGCTACTGAGCTGGATGAGGAGATCGTATCCAGGTATGAGGTGAAATTACAGGAGATTGATGCCTAAAGGCTCTAGTCTCGCACCTTACATACTGGCTTGATTGTCCTCATGGCTATGATCCCATGCCAGTCTTCCGCCTCCCAGAAGATGGAAATGCAGGTGGTGTACTTCCTGCCCTCCGTCATCACCGTTGTTTGTGATGAGTCTATACCCTGTTTCATCTACACCCAATTTTGTGGCTACTTCCTGGATAAATGTGGTAAGACCCGCCATTTCTTCCGGACTTACGTCCTGAAAACAATCTACATGTTTTTTGGGGATAACAAGTACATGGATCGGTGCTTTTGGATAGAGGTCATGAAAGGCCAGATAGTTGTCATTTTCTGCTACGGTGTTGTTAGGGATTTCTTTATTGACGATTTTACAAAATATGCACATAGATGTGTCCTTGAATAAGAGTTTATGCGTAAATTATAACATAGAAAAGAACCAATAAATCACCCTATTAGTAACTTTTAGATAAAATCACGATAATTACAATGCATTATATTGAGGTTTTATGGATAATTTAGAAGAAAAAATAGTTCAAGCTGATTCACTTGAGACGCTGGAAAAAGTGCGTGTAGAGCTTTTTGGAAAGAAGGGGGTCTTGGCAGCCGAGTTCGCCAAGATGAAAGATGTACCCGGCCCGGAGAAAAAAGCATTTGCAGAAGGACTCAATAAAAATAAAGCGCTACTACAAGAACGTTTTGACGCACGATATGAAGCGCTTAAAGCTGAAGAGATCGAACGTGTTTTAAAATCCGAAGCCATCGATGTATCTCTCTATGGCACACTGGCGCAAAAGGGTGCTTTGCATCCGGTGATGGAAACGATGGATAAGATCATTGATTATTTTGTAGCCTTGAACTTTGCAGTGGAGACGGGGCCTATGGTAGAGGATGATTTTCATAATTTTGAGGCATTGAATCTTCCAAAGTACCACCCCGCACGCGACATGCAGGACACGTTTTATTTCAAAGACGGCGGACTGTTGCGAACACATACCTCACCGGTACAGATACGTACGATGCTTGAGACAAAACCGCCTATCCGTATGATCGCGCCGGGTACGGTGTTCAGAAGAGACTTCGATGTGACGCATACGCCTATGTTCCATCAGGTAGAGGGACTTGTGGTCGATGACAAAGGCAAGGTAAGCTTTGCCAACCTCAAATCCATTTTGACCGACTTTCTGCAGTATATGTTCGGCGATGTGGATGTACGTTTCAGACCTTCATTCTTCCCTTTTACCGAACCTTCTGCCGAGGTGGATATCTCCTGTATCTTCTGTGCAGGAAAAGGATGCCGTATCTGTTCGCATACAGGTTGGCTGGAAGTCCTTGGCTGTGGGATCGTCGATCCCAATGTCTTTAAGGCAGTGGGCTATGAAGATGTCAGTGGCT
>CAYXZY010000218.1:0-2890 GCA_964469685.1 uncultured Sulfurovum sp.
TTATCTTCTGGCATATCTACTTTTTTTGTACACAGCCAATGCCTGAGGCATTAGTCTTTTTATCTGTGCTATACGGGTAGATGGAGCAGGGTGTGTGGAAAGATACTCAGGAACCCGCTGACCTTGTCTTCCAAATTTTGCCCAGAATGACAGTGCAGCTCTAGGGTCATACCCTGCTTTTGCCATAAGCATAAGACCGATAGCATCTGCTTCAGATTCATTTTTACGGGAGTATGGCTTGATGTAACCAAGGTTGGCGCCTTGGCCGTAAACCCGGTTGACCTGTTGTGCAGTTTGGGAGTTGACTCCGGCTACACCCATACCTACTTGGAGCAGGGCACCTACCAGACCGGCATTTTGTGCACGCTGCGCACCTTTGACACCATGAGATTTGAGTGCATGGGCTACTTCATGTGCTACGACCGCAGCCAGTTCGGACTCGTTCGCTGCGTATTTAAACAAACCGGTGTACACAAAGATCTTCCCGCCGGGAAGCACAAAGGCATTGGCTTGTTTGGGGTTGTCAACAAGGTGGTATCGCCATTGAAAGTCTCTGCGTCCGGATGCTCTGGCTATACGCATACCTACATTTCTTACCGCATTGTAGTATCTGCCACTTTTAATGGTTCTCATCTGACTGAGCACTTTTCTTTCCTGTTGTGCTCCAAGAGCATTTTCCTGTTGTGGTGTCGGTGGCGGTCCGCCTATACAACCAGAGAGTATGAGAGCAGAGGCAAGAGTAGTGGACAATTTCACCCAAATGTTCATTTTTCATCCTTTTCCAAATAGAGTAAAAGATTATAACCCAAGTTAAATTAACATTGCATAACCACCCATTTACCAACTTTTAGATAAAATAATCCCTATTATACGCATATAGGACTACCTCAATGACACAAGCACTACTCATCGAAATAGGTGTAGAAGAATTACCCGCAATCCCACTGCTTAAGATCGTAGCAAACATAGAAAAATCATGGAAAAAGATCTTAGCTGAGTATAATCTTGACAATGACTTTACATTCGTTTATACGCCTAGAAGATTGGTACTGAAACATACTGCAATGCCTGTCAAACAGGCAGATGCTTTGGTAGAACTGTTTGGACCTCCTTTGATGGCGGCACTTAAAGAGGGTGAACCGACACAAGCTGCATTAGGGTTTGCGCGCAAATGCGGGGTGGATTTTTCTGAACTTGACCGCGCTGAGAAGAATGGTAAAGAAGTGCTGTATTTCAAAAAAGAAGAAAAAGGTGCAGAGACTGCTTCTCTTTTGCAGGAAATGTTAGAAAAGTGGATAGCCTCGATGGCTTTTGGCAAGATGATGCGCTGGGGAAGCAGAAGAGATGAGTTTATACGCCCCATAAGATGGCTTCAGGTACGTATGGGGGACAGCTCTGTACCTGTAGAGCTTTACGGTGTGAAGTCAGATACCAAGACCTACGTACACCGTATGGTAAGCTATGATGCGGTAGAAGTGCCAAGCATCAGTGCCTATGAAGAGATACTCAAAGAGGGCGCGGTGATGTTGCACCCTAAAGAGCGGGAAGCACTTATCTTGGCGGAGTTTGAGTCTTTGGAGAAGTCACACGGCATGGTGATTGAGATAGACAGAGATCTCCTTGCTGAGGTCGTTGCGATCACCGAAAATCCCAAAGCATTGGTGGGCACATTTGACGAGATGTTCCTGGAGCTTCCGCCAGAAGTCATCATCACTTCGATGAAAGAGCATCAGCGTTATTTCCCTGTCTTTGAGAACGGAAAGATAGCCAACAAATTTGTCGTGGTGAGCAATGCGTATACCGATGACTACACGAAAGTCATAGCTGGGAATGAGCGAGTACTGAAACCACGTCTTGCTGATGGACTGTTTTTCTACCAAAATGACCTCAAAAACGGTCTGAGTACCAAAGGTTTGGAGAAAGTACAGTTCATTGATGGTCTGGGGTCACTCGCTGACAAGATAAGCCGTGAAAAGAACATTGCCATGAGACTGCTGGGGCTTTACATGGAAAAAGTCGAATCTGCTACAGGCAAGAGCAATGTCGAGTTGGAAAAGCTTATGGACAGAGCCATTGAACTTGCCAAAGCCGACCTTATGTCTGAAATGGTCTACGAATTTACAGAACTGCAGGGTCTTATGGGCTACTACTATGCCAAAGCACTGGGAGAAGATGCATTGGTCTATACGGCCATCAAAGAGCAGTATATGCCTGTAGGTGAGGGAGCTGAGCTGCCAAGTACCATCTTCTCTTCCATTGTGGCCATGTCTGTAAAGCTAGATACGCTTTTAGGACTCTTCTCCGTAGGCAAGATACCGACAGGCTCCAAAGACCCTTTTGCACTGCGACGTGCGGTAAACGGCATTGTACGCATAGTAACAGCGTATGACTTGGCATTCAACATAGATGATGTCATCTCACTTTTAAAAGCAAATTATGATGATTTTGATACGAAGTTGCTTACCGATTTCATCATTGAGCGTATCAACAAATCACTTGATGCCAACCCTTCAGTCATTGCAGCAGTGCTTGCCTCAGGCGAAAGAGACATCAATGAGATAGCCAAAAAAGTAGCAGCACTGAATGAGATTGTCTCAGCAGATACCTTCAAAGAGCAGTTCACCACCTTCAAACGTGTAGCAAACATCTCTAAAGATGTGGACTTGGAGTCTGACCTGAGCATAGACGTCACCCTCTTCAAAGAAGATGCAGAAGTGACACTTTACAATGCGTATGAAAAGGTCATTAATGCTACCTACCATGACTACAAAGAAGAACTTGAAGCACTCTTTGGTCTTAAACGTGAGCTGGATGCCTACTTTGATGATGTGATGGTCAATGCTGAAGATGAGGCATTGAAGGCTAATAGACTGAATACGATCGGGTCTGT
>CAYXZY010000219.1:0-2887 GCA_964469685.1 uncultured Sulfurovum sp.
CCATAAAAGCTACCAAACTTTTTTATAAAACCCGCAGGTGTAAAGATGAAGAATTTTCTTGAGTCTAGCAACATAAAAGGTGTCATGACTAGGTGAACGGGAAGAAGAAAGAGCAGGGAAAGCACATATTTGGCTATGCCGTGCTTGAGTATGCCAAAGCGTAAGGTCTCAGCAAGAAAGATATGCTGAAGGTCTCCCATGTTGCCTGCAGAGAATAAAAATATTTTATCATCGAGGCTATAGTAGGGGAGCTTTTGGCTTGGGGGAGCGACCCCTTTTGATAAAGCATCCAAAACCTCAGGCAGTTTGGGAATTTTGTGCAGTTTGGCAATGACATTGAACGATCCAATTGGGTTGAGAATAAAGCGGGCATTGTGCTGCATGGTGTGCAGGGTCTGAATAACACGTCTGATGGTACCATCCCCACCGTTGATGATGATATAGTCAAAGAGTTGTATATCCTGCAATGATGCCAATTCGGATTCATTGATATTTCTGATATCCAGCCCTGAGTGTTCAACTGTTTTCCCGATGGAAAGTATACGCATTGGAGGTTCCCTTATCTTCGTTAGCTATAATTATAACCATGAAACTTGAAAATGAAGATGCCCTTGAAAACCTAATCATCTGTCATCAATGCCATACGCTTCATGAAGCAGTGCCTATCAAGGATGGCAGCAAAGCGCTTTGTTCTCAGTGTGGCGGTGTTTTGTACCGTTACGACTCAAGGCTGTTGGATCAGGGGTTGGCTTTGAGTACGACGGGGTTGATCTTTTTTGTCCTTGCCAACCTTTTTCCTCTGGTACAAATAGAGATACTCGGGCACGAACAGTTCATTACCATATGGAAAACATTTGTCTCTTTGTTTGAAAACGGTTTTTATATTGTAGGACTGTTATGTGCATTTTTGATCTTTATTTTTCCGTTGATGATATTTGTCATCAATATGTTACTTTTTGCTCTGTTGAAACTTAAAAAAGGCAAGGCCTTGAGTAAAGATCTGCTTGTATTGCTTTCGCATATTAAACCGTGGAGTATGAGCGACATCTTTCTTATCAGTATCTTGGTGGCACTGGTAAAACTCATCGGGTATGCACAGATACATATGGGCATAGCCTTTTGGGCGTTGGTACTCTTTGTGCTCATTGACCTTTACATTACAAGGATGATACATATCTCAGAAGTCTGGATGCTTAGAAAAAGAATATATGAACAAAAGGACAGTGATGATAGAGGTGAATGAGGATGATCTTATCCGATGTCCTGTATGTGAGGCGGTAAACCTTGACAAGGGCAAGCAGAACCAATGCCGCCGTTGCGGCTCTGCTATCTATAAACACAGACATTTCAGTACAGAAAAATCATGGGCCTATCTGATCACTGCTATCATTGCGTATATACCGGCAAACCTTTATCCGATGCTGGTGACGAAGCAGTTTGGGTCTATGGAAGGCAGTACAATCCTCGGCGGGGTCGTGATGCTGTGGGAACATGGATCGTATCCTATAGCCCTTGTGATTTTTGCGGCGTCTATTTTGATTCCTATTATGAAATTCATCATTTTGATTTATTTGCTCATTAGTGTAAAATACCCCATAGGAAAAGATAAAAAAGTCAATAAACATAAACTGTACTATATGACAGAGGCCATAGGGCCCTGGTCCATGATAGATGTTTTTGTGGTAGCCATTTTGGCAGCGCTGATACATCTGGCGAATATTCAGATTGTAGCCGGCACTGCAGCCACGGCATTTGCGTTGTCAGTGTTTTTTACACTTTTGGCCGCCCATGCTTTTGATGAACGTCTTATAAAGGAAAATAAATAATGTCAAAACAGATACCCAGAATAGAAGAATCCACAAAGTTCAACCTGATCACATCTATCTGGATCGTGCCGTTCATTGCATTGATCATTGCAGGATGGCTGGCGTATCAGTATTTTTCAGAACTTGGTCCTGAAATACGCATCATATTTCCAACCAATGAAGGTCTGCAGGCGGGTCAAAGTCAGATCAAGTACAAGGATGTGCCTATTGGTGTGGTTAAAAAAATCGAACTCCAGGAGGACGAAGACGGGGTGGTCGTTTTTGCACGTATGGACAAAACAGCCTACCGGTTTTTGAATGAAAATACCAAATTCTGGATCGTAAAGCCTGAAGTGGGTGTCACCGGTGTATCTGGTTTGGAGACTTTGATATCGGGTACGTATATCAATATGTATACGGAAAAAGGAGAAGAGTTCAAAGAAGAGTTCCATGGTATGGCACATGCCTTCAGGAAGGTCAATGAAGGAGAGTATTTTCATCTAAGTGCTCCCGAAGGCTATAATATATCCAAAGGCACCCCTGTGTACTTTAAAAATATTAAAGTGGGGCAGGTGGAATACATGAGCGTCTCTTTGGACAGCTCTTCGATTGACTTTATCATCTATGTTGAAAAATTTTATGTACCTTACATTCATACCGATTCAAAATTTTGGGTCAGAAGTGCGCTGGATGTGGATGTGTCTAATGGCAGGCTAGATGTGAATGTTGCGCCACTGACCCATCTTGTTCAAGGGGGTATCGCCTTTTCTTCTACAGGAGAAGACAGTCAAAACAAGGTACCTGACACTTTTGTGTTCCATCTCTATAAAAACGGTGCGATTGCTGAAGGGAAGATGATAGGGGGTGACAGTGATGCGGTGAAAGAGTATGCGATCATTGTGAAGGACTCCATTGCCAAACTAAAACGAGATGCATCTGTACGGTATGACGGTTTTGATGTAGGACATGTGAAGGAGATCAAGCTGTCATATGACAGACTGAAACATAAAATGCTGGGGAAAGTACTGCTAAAGATAGATACATCTGCCTTTAAAGATGGCAGTGAAGAAAAATATACAGGA
>CAYXZY010000220.1:0-2866 GCA_964469685.1 uncultured Sulfurovum sp.
AAAATTTCGGGGAAATTTTGACCCTACCGCTGCAGATGTTGTTCGAGCAGCAAATGATTCAGAGGGTTTTATTCTAAATCCTTTTTATATTTTTTCATAACTTTTAGCAAGATCGTTGTAAAATTGCCCATAACTAATTTTAATAGTTACAAAAAGGAGTCAATTTGATGAAAAAAATAGTTGTTATGTCCATCGCCGCTGCGATGGTCACCAGTGTGATCGCAAATGCAGATGAAACAACCGTTTCTGCTACACAGGAGGCAACAGCTCCGGCAGTACAACCGGCTGCCAACGATGCCCTCGTCAAAAAAGTGGAAAAACTGGAGAAGAGTCTCAAAAAGCTGAAAAAGAAGCTTTCAGAGGTCAAGGCGCATGACGCGAACGACAATATCAAGTGGAGTGTCGATTTCAGAACGGCTCTGGATGTTCTCAACTACAAAGCAGCATCCGGGAAAGAGTACAAGAACGATTCTCTGCTTTCCAACAGACTCTGGTTGAATATGGCATATGCGCCTACGACCAACATGATCTTTAAAGGGCAGCTCTCTTTCAACAAGGCGTACGGAGCGACACCTGTCAATCCTGCTACCGGGTACCCTCAGAGAGGTTTTGGATACGACACATTTGACTGGGTTTTGAATGAAAATCTGCTCGATGACAATCTGAGAGTCAGAGAAGCGTACTGGCTCTATATGAGTGACAGCCTCTTTGGCAGCAAAGTGAGCTGGACCGCCTCTTTCGGCCGTCGTCCTTCCACGAACGGTTTCCTGATTTCTCTGAGAGAGGGTGACAAGCCAAAATCTCCACTGGGGCACGGCATCAACGTCGAGTTCGACGGTGCGAGTTTCAAATTTGGTCTGGACAGAGTGATTCCGGTTACAGGTATGTATCTGAAGTTTTGTTTGGGGCGCGGTCTGACCAATGCCAGAAGCAGATTTAATATGGATGGCGGTTTTGCATCGTTGGGTGACTACAGCAAAGACCAAACGACACTGAAAAACGTTGATCTTGCAGGATTTATTTTTGTGCCATATGATGATGGTCAGTACAAAGTGATGACCACATACTACAGAGGATTCAATGTTCCAGGATTTGTGATGGCTGATCCGGGCATGATGAGTGGTAGCAATACTGGTATGGTCGCAATCAATGCACAAGACGGCTCTTTTGGTCTCAATCCAAATATCGCTATGAAAACGATGGGTGCGCAAGATGGTGCAGGTATCTCATTTTTGGTAGATGGTATCGGTGACGGTATTAATGATTTCCTGGATAATACAAAATTCTTTGCCAGTGCAGCATGGTCTGTTACGCATCCCAACAACAAATATCAGACACTTGATATGAATGCAATGATGGGTGCGATTCAGCAGGGTGTGCAGCAGGCATTGCAAATGCAAAATATCGCCAACCCTACACCTGCGCAGATTCAAGCGACACAGGCACAGGTCGTACAGGGGATGATGGCACAGCTTCAGGCAAATCCACAGGCAGCTGCACAATATGTTAAAAACGAAGGTATGCTGGGTTCCAATGACAGTGAGACAGGTGTATCCTACTGGGTAGGTGTAAACATGCCGGCAGTGGTTACAGATGACGGTACCTTTGGCCTGGAATACAACCATGGAAGCAAATACTGGAGACCGTTTACCTATGCGGAAGATACGATGATCGGTTCGAAGATGGCGGTACGCGGTGACGCTTATGAAGCATACTATATTCAGCCACTGATGAAAGGTTTCTCTGCGGAGATCAGATATACCTATCTCGACTACAAGTATACCGGTAGTCAGGGATTCTTCGGAGCGGGCGGCACACCTATGACAATGGATGAAGCCAGAGCGATGGGTATGGATCCGATAGACAAAGCGGACGATCTGAGAATTTCTCTGCGTTATCAGTTCTAAAACGTATGCTTATGAGGGGTTTCCCCTCATAACTCTTTTTATAGACTCTTACCGATGTAACGTGTTTACCTTGTATCTGCATCAAGAGTTGTTACTTAAAGTAACAGTTTGAGTGATCGCATCATCGAATTGTTTTAAGTCTTTCAAGGAAATCATGCGCACTCGCTGCGCCTTCGATCTTACCTGTAAGTTTTCCTTCCGGTGAAATAATGAAAAAAGTCGGTACTCCTTTATAGCTGAATCCTTTTGGCGGTTTCTCTTTGGATAGATTCATATCAACCAATATATAGTGGGATTGCATATATTCTGAGAGTTTCGGGTCTTTGAATATCACCTCTTTCATGTATGCACACTCCGGACACCATCGTGCATGATACATCATCAGAAGCGGTTTGGATTTACTTTGTGCAATTTGGAGCGCTTTTTCATAGTTATGTTCCCAATCGAGTGCACCGGCATATAAAAAAGTTACTATAGATAGCATACTTAATATCTTTTTCATAAATGACTCCTTCTATTACTCAAAATTATGTGCAGATGCGTTAAAATCATACCACATTTTGTGTTGAACAATCGTGAAAAATGGCGCCTCATGCCGTCCTATGGTGAATTTGACGGGGATTTCGACAGGCTGTACCATTCACTTTTTTTATAGATTGTTAAGAAAATGGTAGTATAATTGTTCGTTTATCAAACTTATAAGACAAGGAGGAAAGATGTTGAAAAAGAGAACAACGCATCTGGCTGACGCCTCTTCTTCTGCCGGTTCAGAGAGTATCGAACAGGCTGACAGAAGAAGTTTTTTCAAAAAAACACTTGCATACTCTGCAGGTGCACTTGCCGCTGCGAATGTACTTTCGCCGGTAAAGATGAGAGCCGATGATCCTGCGATCATGGAAGAGAAGCCATGGGGTACGACACTGGGCGATCCGGTGACAAAAAACCGATATGGTATTCCT
>CAYXZY010000221.1:0-2864 GCA_964469685.1 uncultured Sulfurovum sp.
TCATTAATTTTTTATTATGAATTACTTACATCTCTTGTAGGTGAACTTCTTAATGTTAATACTTATAATCAGCCTGGGGTAGAAGCTGGAAAGATTATTTTAAAGAAAAAATTAAAATGGGAATAATGCATCCAAGGCTTAAAAAAAAGGGGGGGGTAATGGAAGACAAAGGATGTATTGTACTATCACCTTCTTTATTTTCTTCCTTTAATATTGAAGATTACGCCTCAGCATTCTCTTCTTTTTTATAGCTAAATATCGGTTCTTGTGTCGGGTCATTTATGACCGCTTCGGTGATGATACATTTTTCAAGGTTCTCTTTTGAAGGACAACTATATTGCAGTGGCAGCATTGCCTCTTCTAAAATACCTCTAAGCCCACGTGCACCGACACCTTTTTCGATAGCTTGTTGTGCGATGGTCTGCAGTGCTTTCTCTTCAAATTCCAGTGCAATACCATCCATTTCAAAGAGGGCTTGAAACTGTTTAATAAGTGCATTGTCTGGTTCTTTGATTATTTGCACCATTTGGTCTCTGTCTAGTTCTTTGAGTTGTGCAATGACAGGGATACGTCCTATAAACTCAGGGATCATTCCGTAATGTACCAGTGCTTTTTGATCTACTTTAAACTCTTTCATCTCTGACTTTTGTACCGATGCGAGGCCAACTTTGTTGGTCTTTCGGGTGTGTTTGTCAGGTACCAGCCCGACAAAGGCACCACCACAGACGAAGAGTACATGTGTCGTGTCAAAGAGTACTGTTTCTGTCGTAGAGTTCTTGCGGCTTCCCTTAACCGGTACATAGACCTCTGCACCTTCGAGTATCTTGAGAAGTCCCTGCTGTACACCTTCACCCGAGACATCTCTTCCCATCGTACTGCTCTCGCTTTTACGCGCGACCTTGTCTATCTCATCGATGTAGATGATCCCGCGCTGTGCTAACTCTATGTCAAAATTGGCTGCCGAGAGTAGGCGTGAGAGGATACTCTCCACGTCTTCTCCCACATAGCCAGCTTCAGTGAGTGCTGTGGCATCGGCTACGGCAAAAGGTACATTCATGGTTCTTGCTAGCGATTTTGCCAGGAGGGTTTTACCGCTTCCTGTAGGTCCTAAAAGAAGAATGTTACTTTTTTCGAGTTCTACATTATTGTAGACAGGGTTTTCTATTCTTTTGTAGTGATTGTAGAGTGCTACGGCGAGTACTTTTTTTGCCTCTTCCTGTCCTATGATATATTTGTCTAAAAAAGAGACAATCTTCTCAGGTTTTGGCAGTTGCTCATGCATCGACTGTTGTTGCTCATAACGCACCTCTTTTTGTAAGATATTTGAACAGGTTGCCACACATTCATTGCAAATGTTGGTTTTCTCTGAAGAGAACATTTTTTTTACTTCATTTTGCCTTCTACCACAAAACGAACAGGTTTTTTCATCACTCATTAGACATCCTTTTTGGTGATTGATTCAAGTACTTTGTCAGCGAGTCCGAATTTGATGGCCTCAGCCGATTCAAAATAGTTGTCACGGTCACTCTCTTTTTCTATCGTCTTTACGCTTTGCCCTGTGGCAGTGGAAAGGATTTTATAGAGACGTTTTTTAAGATTGAGTATATGCATCGCCTGGATCTCAATGTCACTTGCCTGACCTGAAGTCCCACCTAGTGGCTGGTGTATCATCACCTCTGCATTAGGCATGATATAGCGATGGCCTTTTTCCCCACAGCTGAAGAGCACAGCTGCCATAGAAGCCACCATACCCATAGCATAGGTGTGAACTGGTGCACTGATAAGCTGCATGGTATCCAGTATCGCCAAGCCTGCCATGACTGAGCCTCCTGGAGAACTGATGTACATATGGATCGGCTCTTCAGAGTCCTCTGCTTCAAGATAAAGCAGTTGCGAAACGATGATTCCCATCATGTGGTCATCAACAGGTTCGGTGATCATTAATACACGATCTCCCATGAGCTTGGAAAAAAGGTCAAAGTAACGTTCTCCTCTTGGTGATCGGTCTTTTACGGTTGGTATGTATGGCATAGTTTTCCTTTATATGAATTGTTGGGTGAACTCTTCTAAAGACATAGGAATGACTTCAAGATTGTGTTTAGTGATGAATTTTTTCTCTTTTTTGGTCAGTTCTTTGTCTGTCACAACATAGCCGCCTTCAAGACCCATTGTCAGTTCGTTGGCGACCATACGATCGGTATCTCTATCAAACGCAGTACCCAAAAAGAGGTATTTCTTTGCCTTACGGTAACTCTTCATGGCTGCAGGCATAGAAAACCCGCCCATCGCCTCTGTCAACCAGTCCACATAGTCTGCATCTGAGATGACAAAGGTTGGTTCAGGCAGTGTTGAACCCATAGGTTTGAAGAGTATTTTTTGTGCATCATCAAGTGCTTCTTCTTCCACTTCAAAATATTTTTTGTTCTCTATATCATATTCATAGAGTTCATAACGGTTTTTTTCAGCAGAGATACGTGATTTACCTAAGATGAGAAAATGCGGTTCATAGGCAAGAAGTTCTTGAAGTTTAGGGTCACGGTTTGTATCGATGATATACCGTGGCTGCATATCGAGTATCATTTTTTGTAGTGCAGTAGGTTCATATTCTTTAGTGTAGATCCAGTTCATCATTTGTTGGATGAAGTCGACACCTCTTCGCTGTTCTAAGTGCATCGCTGCTCTGGAGTATTCGAACATCAATCTATCACTCATTGGTCTACCGTTGTTCATCATCAAGATTAGAGAATCAGAGTCATAAGGCATCTGCTCACCTTCTTTAGTCTGTGTTTCTTTAAATATCTCAAGACCAAAGTAGGGTACGGTGGTTTGATTGCGTAATTCTTTTTTAATCGTATCTATAGTGG
>CAYXZY010000222.1:0-2834 GCA_964469685.1 uncultured Sulfurovum sp.
GCAATATTTCAGAACCATACTGCTTGATGACCTTGTCCGGGGCAACCACGTTACCCTTGGATTTAGACATCTTTTCACCCTTTTCATCTACCGTAAACCCATGCGTGATAAGGGTTTTGTATGGTGAGATCTGATTGACAGCGCTGGAGAGCAGCAGTGAAGACTGGAACCACCCTCTATGCTGGTCTGAGCCTTCCAGATACAAGGATGCCGGGTATTCACCTGCATCGTAGTTACCGCTGCTGAGTACCGAGTACCACGTAGAACCCGAGTCAAACCATACATCCAGAATGTCAGAGATCTTTTCCAGATCATCAGGGTTATACTTTGAGCCAGACGGCAACAACTCGGCATTGCTCATAGAGTACCAGGCATCTGCACCGTGCTCATCAAAGAGCGCAGCGACATGCTCCAGTACCTCTGCATCAAAGATGACCTCTTTGGTACTTTTGACTCTGAAAAATGCTATAGGCACGCCCCAGCTTCGCTGACGGGAGATACACCAGTCAGGTCTGCCCTCTATCATCGGTTGCAGTCTGTTTTTGGAACTTGCAGGGTAAAAGTCCACATCTTCTATGGCATTGAGTGCAGCGTCTCTCAGTGTATCTTCAGAGCCTTTTGGCTTGTCGTCAATAGAGATGAACCACTGGTTTGTTGCTCTGTAGATCAATGGTTTTTTTGTTCTCCAGCAATGTGGGTACGAGTGTACGAATTTACTGACTTTGAGCAGATTCTCGCCCAGGAGTTCCAAGATGGGCTCATTGGCCTTAAAGATATGCATCCCCACAAAACTTTCAGGGTTTGGAAGCAGGTTGAGTCCTGCAACAGACTCATCATAACATCCCCTTTCATCCACAGGCATAATGACATCCAGTCCGTATTTGAGTCCTACTTTGTAGTCATCCTCACCGTGTCCGGGAGCTGTGTGTACTGCACCTGTACCACCGTCCATGAGTACATGTTCACCCAGGACGATCTTAGACGGACGTCCATTCACAGGATTGATGGCAAGCAAACCTTCAAGCTCGGTGGCTGCGATCTTACGTGAGGAATGTCCCGAGACCACACCCTCTTCTATCATGGCATCATACCGTACTTCTGCAACAATATGCCCATCAGAGGTCAATACATACATCTCCTCAGGGTTAAGTGAGATGCCCGTATTTGCCGGGAGTGTCCATGGTGTAGTGGTCCAGATGACAATGCCTGCTTTCCCCTCTACCCCTATCTTCTCTTTGGCCGCATCACTAAGCTCAAAATGCACATAAATGGAGTAGTCTTCTTTGTCTTCATATTCCACTTCTGCATCAGCCAGTGCAGTTCGCGCAGCCCATGACCAGAAGATAGGCTTGTGACGTTCGACAAGCAGTCCTTTTTGTGCGACTTCACACAGTGTACGGTAGATGTTGGCTTCAAATTTGAAATCCATCGTCACATACGGGTTTTCCCAGTCAGCGATACAGCCAAGAGCCTTGAAGCCCTCTCTTTGCACATCCACAAACTTTGCAGCATGCGCACGACACAGTTCTCTGAACTTCTCCGTAGGCATAGCCTCTTTTTTGCTCTTGCCAAGCTTCTCTTCGACTTTTTGCTCAATAGGCAGACCATGACAGTCCCAACCCGGTGTCATACGCACCGCTTTACCCTGAAAATAGTTATATTTCAAGATGATGTCTTTAAGAATCTTGTTCAGGGCATGCCCTATATGAATGTCACCATTGGCATACGGAGGGCCGTCATGAAGGGTGAACATCTCTTTGCCTTCACGCTTTGCTTTCATCTGCTCATAGATATTGTTCTCATACCATGCATGATACTTTTTAGGCTCATTCGCAGGGAGGTTTCCACGCATCGGAAAGTCAGTTTCGGGAAGAAGAAGTGTGTCTTTGTAGTCCATAGTCGATAATACCTTCATGTTAGGCGTTTGCCTTGTTTATATTATCGTGAGATTGTATCGAAAAATCTATTATAGCCTACTTTAAGCGTTGCGGAAGTGGCGAGTTTACTCCCACTAATAGTTTGAAATACCAACGAGCTAAACAAATGTCTAAAAATCATAGCTCCATGTGGGACTAAAGTCTCCACTTCCTAAATTTTTGTTATAATAATTTTATGAAAATAAATTATACAAATGTTGAAAAAATCATCAAAAAACTCGCTTCCAAAAAGCAGACCATCTCTTTTGCTGAGTCATGTACAGGAGGCAGGATCGCAGCTGCATTTACGGCTGTATCCGGAGCATCAGCCGTGCTGCATGGTTCTATGGTCACCTACTCAAATGCTATTAAACATACATGGCTAGGTGTAGAGACCAAAGTATTAGATACATATGGAGCGGTAAGTTCACAGTGTGTGGAACAAATGTTGACAGGTATCCAAAAGGCTTCCGATTGTGATTTTGCTTTGGCGGTCTCGGGCATCGCAGGGCCTACCGGTGGGACAGATGCAAAGCCTGTAGGGACTGTCTACATAGGTGTAAGAACACCAACCTCTCAAAAGGTATATCATTGTCTCTTTGAAGGGGACAGATCATCCGTGCAAGAGCAGTCAACAGCCTTTGCGATAAAAAAACTGGAGGAATATTTAAAAATTTAAATTATTTGCCCTGTTTCTATTGACAATAAAGAGACTCTTGGCTATAATTCCGTCCACTTATTCGAGAAATAAGTACCTAAACAATGACCTTTTAGCTCAGTTGGTAGAGCAACTCCCTTTTAAGGAGTGGGCCCATGGTTCGAATCCATGAAGGGTCACCATTTTACAATTTATAGTGTGTCATGATGCGGTGGTAGTTCAGTTGGTTAGAATACCTGCCTGTCACGCAGGGGGTCGCG
>CAYXZY010000223.1:0-2832 GCA_964469685.1 uncultured Sulfurovum sp.
CCTGATTTTCAGGACATACTACTTTACAGTCCATACAATCCGTACATGCCACATGATCATGCTTTACCCTAACAAGACTTTTATTCCCTATGATCGAATATGCCGCGCCCAAAGGACATAAATGTCCGCACCATCCGTTTTTTACGCCAAAGAGGTCAAAAAGAAATATGGTCAAGATCACTGCTGCCCCCATACCAAAGCCAAAGACTATACCTCTTTGCATAATAGTAATAGGACTCACTACTTCAAATGCAGCTACACCAACGAATGCAGAAACAAGAAGTCCCACGACCATGATCCAGTAGCGTGCTGACCTTTTGATAAAACGATAATTCACTTCTTCTTTATCAAGATTGAGTTTACGTCTGATCCAATTGGACAGATCCGTCACCATATTGATAGGGCATACCCAGGCACAAAATGCTCTACCGCCTATCACAACGTAAAACAATGTGATAATCGCTGCGCCAAGCAGTACATCAGTACCTAAAACAAAGCCTGTCGCCAGCACTTGGACTGTCGTATACGGATCAGCCAAAGGTACGGTTCCAAAAAGATACGAAGTACCAAATGTACCCTCTAATATATGCCAGCCATACGCATTGGCAGCAAAATACAAGCACATCAAGCTTATCTGTGTTGTTCTTCTTAGAAGTAGGTATTTTATATGTTTCATCAGTACTCTACCTCCATATTAAGATACTCATCTGCAGTTTTTTTGGATCTGTCAGTGGTTGTCTCTTTTCCTTGGGCATTCTTCACACGTTCTTGGTCTTGCATATCCCAACCTTTTACATAATGGTCACCTGCTTTCCCTTTTGCTATATCGTTGGGAAGTACAAATATTGCCGGTTTTTCAGTGACACATGCTTGCTCACAGAGCCCACAGCCAGTACAGGCATTATCATGTACAACCGGAAGCAAGTAGGCATGCTTGCCTGTCCTGTCATTTTTTTGATATTCAAGGGTAATGGCCACATCCAGAACCGGGCAGGCACGGTAACATGCATCACACTGAATACCCCAAAATGCAATACATGACTCCTTATGTACTACTGCCAGTCCCATAGATGCCTTATTGATATCAAGTTCTTCTTTTTCATTGAGAAGACTTGACATATCTAAAGCACCTGAGGGACAAACCGGTACACACGGTATATCTTCACACATATAACACGGTACTTCAGTAGGGACAAAAAAAGGTGTGCCTATAAGCAAAGCATCACCCCCTTTTGCCATCTGCAAAGTACCCGGTCGTGCTTTGCCTGTTTCCTTATCTATATTGGTCTCTCTGTTCACACATGCCTCTGCACACAGGCCACACTTAATGCACGCCGTTAAAAAATCTTCTTCTTTCAGTGCACCTGGCGGCCTAAGCACCAAAGGTGAAGCTTTCACTGAATCCGTATAACCGCTCCACAGCATGCCGCCCAGTGCAGCCAAGCCCACACTTTGTACACTGGTCGCCATAAAATGTCTTCTGCTGTTAGAGTGTGCCATCAGATCAAACCTTATAGAGCTTTACAGCACATTTTTTAAAGTCTGTCTGTTTAGACATCGGACATGTCGCATCAAGAACCACTTTATTGATAAATACTTTTTCATCAAACCACGGGACAAACACAAGTCCCTGCGGTACACGGTTACGACCTCTGGTCTCTACCCTGGCCTTGACCCTGCCCCGACGTGAATCAACCCAGATGAGTCCACCTTGTTTGAAGCCTTTTTTCTTTGCATCTTCAGGATTCATATACAAAGTGCTTCGGGGACTGCACGGAACAGTTCAGGGACTCTCATGGTCATGGTACCGGAGTGCCAATGTTCAAGCACACGACCTGTACATAACCAAGTGTCATACTTTTCATCAGGCATTTCAGGAGGATCCACGTATGGTCTGGCAAAGATCTTCGCTTTGTTTTTAAGCGACTTTTTGTTCTTGTCTTTGATGCCTGTAAGGTCACCCTGACTTAATGCTTTGGCCAATGTACCATAGAAGGCAAAATCAGTCGCACCTGTTTCTTTGGCTGCTTTAGCGGCATACGGATCATACTTCACGTTAAATCTCCACTGCGTTTCTTTCCCGTCTACCACCGGCCATTTAAGTCCTCTGACCTTATGGTATGTCTCAAATGGAGCCAGATCATGTCCATGCCCTCTTCCAAATGATGCATACTCTTCAAAGAGATACTCATGAATCATAAATCCATACCCTTTCCAAGGTTTACCGTCTGATCCAAGCACATTCCTGCTGTCCCCGCGTGACTCTGTATCGTCATAGCCCAATTGGGGGAATGCGTCTTTCAGGGTATAGGATCTTGCTTTGTCATTGGCAAATAAAATCTCATACATCGTCGTATCTTCCGTGTATCCCATCTTGACGGCATCTTTCACAACATCAGGCAGTACTTTTTTGTTTCGAAGCGTCGACTCACCCCACAGGTCTTTTACAGTAAACCTTTTGGAGAACTCTATCCACTGCCAGGTATCGGACATCGAGTCGCCTACTGGAAGGACTTGTTGCCTCCAGTGTTGTGTACGGCGCTCTGCATTCCCGTATGCTCCCCATTTCTCATAGATCATTGCTGAAGGAAGAACAAGATCCGATACTTTTGCTGAGATACCAGGGTATCCGTCGGAAGTAACAATGAAGTTGTCCATCTCTCTTGCAGCCTTGATCCAGTGGGATGCGGAAGCTGTATCCTGGTAGGGGTTACACACATTAACCCATGCAAACTTGATCACACCGTCTTCAATATCTCTATGGATCTTCATAATATGCTGATTACCTACTGGGTTGATCGTACCGTTTGGTATACCCCAGCCTTTTTCGGT
>CAYXZY010000224.1:0-2808 GCA_964469685.1 uncultured Sulfurovum sp.
AAGTGTTGAGCAGGTCATAGTCCGTCTCATCAAAAAGCACTTTGGTGACGGCAAGAGAAAGCAGGGCATCTTGTAAAAAAGCACCATTGTAGTTGAGTTTTGAGGCATCCAGGTCAAAATACTCACACAAAAAAGCATCTGAGTCATACTCGACTACATAGGCATTGGTCTTGGGAATGTCCAGTCCTTTGGGTACCAGAGCAAGCTCTCCTTCCTTCATACCAAGAAGCGGTCTGAGTTTATCTGCAGCATACTGTTGCGCAGTTTCGTGCCAGTCAAGGTGGTCAGGTGTGATGGGTAAAAGAAGATAGATGTCCGGTGATGCATATGTGGTATGGTGCAGGGTAAAAGACGAGCTTTCCAACACCCAAATGGGTGCATCTTCACTCAAATCAGCCAATGGCGTACCGATGTTTCCACCGCTTACGGCACCTCTTTTTTCCAAAAGATGCGTAAGCATCTGTGTAGTGGTCGTTTTGCCGTTGGTGCCGGATATCCAGATATTGAATGGTTTTTTAAGGCAGGAGGCAGGAGGCAGGAAGCAGGCGTGTGCATCACTGTTGTTTTTTAATACACTTTCTCTCCAGTCACTTAAAAAATAGTCATACTCGCTCAAAAGATTTTTTGCTGATTGGATAAGTGGATGATGGGGCGGCAGACTGGGGGTGGTCACTTCCAGTTGACTCTCCTCAGGGTTAAAAAGCTTTGATGGCTTGATGGTATTGTGCAATGCATCTGTGAAAGTTTCTTTGGTGTTGTCATCAAAAAAAGTACAGCCCCCACCCAGTTTTTTGGCAATGGCTTTGGTGGTGAGTCCGTAGCCAAAGAGCGTTGGTTTATCCATGTTTGAGTTTCCTTTTCCCTTCGACAGGCTCAGGGAGCTAATTGTGTTGGCTGAGCTTGTCGAAGCCTATCTGAATTTAAACGATACAAGCGCTAAGATATTGGCGATGAACGCGATCGTCCAGAAGCGCACAATGATCTTGTTCTCAGCCCAGCCTTTAAGTTCAAAATGATGATGGATAGGTGCCATAAGAAAGATACGTTTTTCACGGAGTTTAAAACTCCCTACCTGCAGGATGACCGAAACGGTCTCTATGACAAAAATGATCCCTATGAGTATCAGTAATACTTCACTTTTCCCCAGTATGGCAAGGTAGGCAAGAAAGCCTCCAATGGCCAGACTGCCGGTGTCACCCATGAACACCTCTGCGGGGTAGGCGTTATACCACAGAAAGCCAAGCAGACCGCCACTGAGTGCAGAGGCCAGGATCATCACTTCTCCTACCCCTTTGATGTTGGGCACAAGCATATAGTTTGAAAATATGGCATGTCCGGTAACATACACGATAACCCCGAGGGTGAACAGTGCGATGATGGAGGGCACGGTTGCCAGACCATCCAGACCGTCTGTCAGGTTTACGGCATTTGTGGTGGCCAAAAAAACCAATACCCAAAACGGCACAGCAGCATAGCCCAGGTCAAACAGCGGTGTTTTTAGAAAGGGTACATAAAATTCGGTAGGAAAGCCTGCATACAGCAAAATACCGGTGGCGATAAACGCAACCAGTGTCTGCAACAGCATCTTGCCTCTTGGGGTGAGTCCTTCCAGGTTATCGCCTGCCAGCACTTTGCCCAAATCATCCTGGAATCCAACCAGTCCGAAGCCCACAAGCGTGATGAGCCCGCCGATGATGTACGGGTTGGTCAGGTCGACACTGATAAAAGCGGCTATCAGCGTTGCTGCCAAATAGACCGCACCTCCCATGGTGGGGGTTTTGCGTTTGCCTTCGTGTGCGGGCACGTATTTGCTGATGGGTTGGTTGGCATTTTTGGAGATGGCCCATGCCAGGTACCTGGGCATGACAAAAATAGTGAGTATGAATGCTATGAAAAATGCCATACCGGCACGTACAGAGATGTATCCGAAAAGATTGATATCTAAAAGTTGAGAAAGTTCATATAGCATTAATTCTAAGTTCCCTTTATGTTTAAGAAAGTTTATTTTACTATTATTTCAATTAAACATATGCAAAATAGACAAAAAGAGAAAGAATGAATAAAAAAACCATTTTAATCATCACTGATGGTATAGGCTATAAACCCAACAGTACCTGCAATGCATTTGACGATGCAGTAAAACCTACCTATGACACACTTTTACAGACAGCACCTAAAGCGTTGATCTCCACACATGGTTTGAGTGTTGGCCTTCCTGAAGGTCAGATGGGTAACTCGGAAGTCGGCCACATGACAATCGGTTCGGGGCGGGTTTTGTATCAGGATCTGGTCAAGATCTCTTTGGCTTTAAAAGACGGAAGCATAGAAGACAATGCAGCGCTAAACGATACTTTGTCCAAAAGTGAGCGTGTGCACCTGATAGGATTGCTCAGTGACGGGGGTGTACACTCTCACATTACACATACCATCGGGCTTGCCAAGCTGGCAAAAAAAAGAGGTAAAAAAGTATTTTTGCATCTCATTACAGACGGGCGTGATGTGAGTCCGACCTCGGCAAAAACATACATAGAGCAGATCGAAGCCCTATGTGATGAAGATATCACTATTGCGACCATTGGGGGGCGCTTTTATACCATGGACAGGGACAACCGCTGGGATAGGGTAGAAAAAGGGTACAAAGCCATTGCACTCGCACAGCCATCTACCACATTGACACCGGAGCAATATGTTGATGAGAGTTATGCCAAAAATGAATTGGATGAATTTTTGGAGCCTGTAGCATTTGACGGATATGAGGGGCTGAAGGAAAATGATGCGGTCATCGTCACCAACTTCCGTTCGGACAGG
>CAYXZY010000225.1:0-1313 GCA_964469685.1 uncultured Sulfurovum sp.
GATTTATCCACCGACATAGAATAAAAATTCATTGGTGGATAAATCCACCCTACGGAAAAAAATATGTCAATATGACATTTATTCACATTCCTTTTAAAATCTATAGTATAATTTATCTATCTAAAATGATGGGGTAAAGATGCAAAGCATAGAGATGGAAGAAGCAAAACAGCTTTTCAAAAAACTCAAAATACATACACTTCTAGACCTTGCACTTACCATCCCTGTATCTTACAATGACACTACATTGACACCAGATCTTGTGATCGGGCAGGTCAATACCCTGGAAGCAAAGGTCATTCAGAGCAGTATCTACAATGGAAAACTACGTGTGACCTTTAGTCTCACGCAATCAGGCCGTAGATTGTCTTCAACGTTTTTTCGTGTGACACCGTATCATCATAAACTGTTTGAAGTGGGTACGAGCCATGTCATACAGGGAAAACTTGAGGAGTATAAAGGTTACCTTCAAATGTCCCAGCCCAAATCCATCAAGCAGGTAGGCAAGATCACCCCTAAGTATAAAACAGTCTTAAAAGAGTCTGAGATATCATCTCTGATTGAAGTGTATATCTCAGAGCAAAATCTGTACAATGAAGGACTGGACTCCAGAGAAGTGGCGGCATTGATGCATATCCATTTTCCTAAATGTATGGAAGATGTCTATGCGCAGGGCAGACTGAAGCATGAATTTACAGAGGTACTCAAGTTTGTCGAAGCCTATAATCATTTAAAAAAATTACGAGGTAAAAAAGCGGATTTCCCTGCTATGAGAGCCTTAACAGGCCCGGTTGACTCCTTTGTAGATGCTTTGCCATTCAAACTGACTTCAGAGCAGCAGGCAGTCATCTTGGATATACAAAAAGATCTAGCCCATGAAGATAAAGCAGCCAAGCGTATGGTCGTCGGTGATGTGGGTTCAGGAAAGACCATGGTGATACTTGCCTCAGTCATGATGGCACTGCCCCATAAAAGCATACTCATGGCACCCACGTCACTTTTGGCACTTCAGCTATATGAGGAAGCAAAGAAGTATCTACCAAAAGAGGTGAAGACAGCCTTGGTGATGCAGGGACATGATGAGGGCGGGTATGTGGATGCAGATTTCATTGTGGGTACGCATGCACTGCTTTATAAAGAGGACCTGCCTGAGGCTTCACTGGTCATGGTCGATGAGCAGCATCGCTTTGGTACAAAACAGCGTGCCAGCCTGGAAGCACTGGTCAGCAGAGAAGAGAAAAAACCCCACTACATACAGTTTTCTGCCACGCCCATACCCCGTACGCAGGCAATGATGGATTCTGAACTTTTAG
>CAYXZY010000225.1:1413-2783 GCA_964469685.1 uncultured Sulfurovum sp.
TTTTCTGCCACGCCCATACCCCGTACGCAGGCAATGATGGATTCTGAACTTTTAGATGTCAGCCTGATTACCACGACACCTTTTGAAAGGGAGGTGCGTACGCAAACTATCACGAAACCCGATTTCCCAAATTTGCTTGCTCACATCAAAGAGGAGATCGCACAAAAGCATCAGGTGCTCATCATTTACCCCTTGGTTGAGGAGAGCAGTGAAGTGCCGTATCAGTCATTGGAAGAAAGCAGAGGCTTTTGGGAAGACAAGTTTGATAATGTCTATGTCACCCATGGTAAAGACAAACACAAAGAGGATGTGCTTCTGGAGTTTCGCCAAAAAGGTGACATACTGTTGGCTACAACCGTTGTAGAAGTAGGTATATCCCTACCCAGGCTTACTCTGATTGTCATTGTGGGTGCAGAACGCTTGGGACTTGCGACCTTGCATCAACTCAGAGGAAGGGTAGGGCGCAATGGGTTAAAGAGTTGGTGTTACCTTTACAGTAATGCTAAAGCCCCAGAAAGATTAACGCAGTTTTGTCAAACCAACAATGGCTTCGATATTGCAAAACTTGATCTCAAATACCGTGACAGTGGAGATATATTGGACGGGACTATCCAAAGTGGTCAGAAGTTTAAGTGGCTGGATATGGCTGAAGATGAAGAGGTGATTCTCAAAGCGAAAAATAGGGTTGCACTTCGGCAGGCTCAGTGACCGAGATATCTCGGTGGCTGAGCTCAGTCGAAGCCTAATAGAGTCCAAATTTCCCATCAGCTCTTTTGTACATGACACGCATGTGCCCTTCTTCATCATTAAAGACGATGAATTGTCTTTTTTTCTCGGCTTTGAGTGCATCTATGGCTTCATCAAAGTCAAGTGGTTTATGCAGTTCAAGATCCATCGGGACTATCTCTACATCTTCTGTGTCCAGTTCGGTCACCGCCTCTGCTTCAACCCCCAGGTCTTTAAAGCTCATGATACGGTGACCCTTGATCTTGTCAGAATGTCTTCTAAGTGCTTTTTTGACCCTTTCTATTGCCAGGTCAATAGCGGCATAGACATCTTTGTCATTTTGTGTGATGACTATGGTGTTTTTATCTTTTAAATTTATGATGAACTCTACGACAAATCCTTTTTTCCCATTTTTTTCATTTGCCGAGATGACTGTATTTGCAGATATGATATCAAGATGATACTTGCTAAGTCCCTCAACTGCTGCCTCTGCATACGCTTTAATAGGTTCAGTGAGTTCGAAATGTCTTCCTGTGATACTTGTGTTCATAATAAATCCTTCATTTTTAAAGTATAGATAAATCTTATCATCTATACTTAATTTTAACTTAAATTACTTAATGAAGGGTAAATGAAGCTAGAGT
>CAYXZY010000226.1:0-2771 GCA_964469685.1 uncultured Sulfurovum sp.
GAAAAAGTTTTGCTTCCAGCCATACTTCAGAAAGATCCACGATTTTATACAGGGGTTTTTTGCCGCTTACAAACGAACCTTTGGAGATATGCTTTTCAAAGATCCATCCTGAGGCAGGGGCATACAGTGTTGTGAAACGGCTTACTTTCCCCTGCGCTTTTATCTGCGCTATCTCTTTTTGGCTGACACCGAGTAAAACAAGTTTTGTTTTGGCACTTTTTGTCATATTGGCAGCAGGTTTTTTGGCATTAAAACGTAAAGCATTCAGATAGTCCTGCTTGGCCTTGTAGACCTCAGGAGAGTAGATGGAGGCCAGCGCCTCGCCTTTGGCCACTTTTTGATAGACGGTATCTGCATACAGATCTTCTATATAGCCTGAGAACCATGTAGTGACATCTACCATACGGGCATCCTGCGCTGTAATATAGCCGTAGTTCACCTGTGCTTTGGTGGCATTGAGTTCCTTGACGGTGACGGTTCTGACATTGAACAACTGCTTGATGCTTGGGGTATGCTTTTTAGGTGGACGGGACTTTGGCGCAAGCATTTCTTTACCGTTTGCGCATTTTCCTGCTTCACACTTCATACTTTCTGCTTGAGTAGATACTTCTTTTTCGGGTACGGATTTAGACATGGCTGCACCGCATTTTCCCGCTTGACATTTCATCTCCTCACCATAAGATGAAACTGCACACATGATGACTACCAGGATGATGTTTATGTTTGACAATGGCATTATTTTTTTCCTATCAGTGCATTGAGTTTGGCTTGGGTACGCATAAATTCTGCGAGGACAGCGATGCGCTCCTCTTCAAGTTTGAGCTTTTGTTCAAGCGTGTTGGTATAGGTTGACAAACTGTTGCCTTCTTCTATGGCGGAGGCACTGAGTTCAAGCATATGATCGAGCTGGGGAAGACTTGTATGTTGGATAATACGATAGATGCGATAGGCTTCCGTAAGTTTGACATAATTAACCCGAATATCACTTTCCAGATTTGATTGGTAGTCAATGCTTTCACTTTGACGTGCCAGCGCTTCTTTTTGTGCAATTTGTGCATTGAGCGCTTCTGTACCATATATAGGCAGGGAAACACCAACGGTTATCGTAGTAAAATCAGGATAGTCAGGACGGTTAAAGTATCCTACTTTTACATAAGGGTCGGGCTCTTTTTCGAGATCCGTCAGTTGTTTGTTGGCGCGCGCTACAGCATATCTTGCTTCTTTCATGTGGTATTGGGGATTCATGTTTAATTTTTTCAGATAATACGCCAAAGACCTCGGTTTTTTTAGTTTTAGGGTATCAGAGATCTTTTGTATCTTTCTTTGTACCAGATAATTGAGTTTTTCTTTCTGTGATTTGAGCAGCGACCTGTATCGTTCAAGGCGAACCTGTATGTTGGAAAGAGAAAGTTCGGCATTGACACTGTCAGCGTGACTCATTTTGTCTGTGGCAATGTATTGGGTAAACAGTTCAATATTTTGTTTGGCAAGATGCATATATTTTCCAAGTATATGTATGCGGGCTTCCAGCTCTTTAATGGTATAGGCGGTCGTACGTATTTTGTAGGCGAGTTCTACCTGTGCAGATTTGAGTGAATGAAATACAACATCTTTTTCTTTCTGCGCCACTTTTTTTCTTGCATCAAGTTTGCCAAACCATGGAAATTGTTGTTTGACATTGACAGATTGGTACTGCATGCGTTCTGCCGAGCGCTCAAGGGGTTTTCGAAACTGGATATCATTCACAGTGAATGACAGATCGGGGTTGGCCCATTTCTGACTTTTTTCAATACGGTCATTCATGGACCAAAGACGGTGTTCAATACTTTTTAATGAAGGGTGTTTTTTCATGGAGTACTGTATGAGCTGCTGGATGCTTTGAGCCTGCAAGATATTTATGATGAGGAACAGTAGGAACAAAAGACGCATGATATAAATCCTGTTTCAAAATTTAAACTATTGTATTTGTATTGTGTGTATGCAGTGTGCACAAGCTGAAATAGCTATAATTACATAAAATCTATTGGTTTACTTGACATTAAAGGATTTATTTGATACAATGCATCCATATTAAATACAAGTACTTTTAAAAACCTTGGAATACCACATAGGACAGGGATGTTTTACATTCTCTTGATCATTGTCTTCCCGGAAATTGTTAATTCTTCAGATGTAGAATGTTCTTGGTAGGACAAGGTTTCTAAAAGTACTTCAATGTATTATGCAAATTTCAAGGAACAGTTATGTCGCAAAACACCTTCACAGCATCTTGCCCTATATCTACAAGAAGAGTCGATGCGAATATGGTCAGGGCTATCTCTTTTCAGGTTGCCCTTTTTTCTGTCATACTGCTTGTTTCCCAAGAACGCTTTTTTGCATTTTTGCTTTTGTTTGATTTTGCGGTCAGAACATTGCGATTATCGAAGTTCAGCCCTTTTTATCAGATCGCGGATTTTGTTTTGACAGGGTGGGGCATTGCGCCTAAGCTGTGTGACGAATCACCCAAACGTTTTGCACTCTTTTTGGGTTTATTTATCTCCTTGGTACTTGCGGTGGTCTATACGGCAGGGTTTACAACAGTTGCTACTTTTATCGCAGTTGTCTTGCTGATTTGCGCCTTACTTGAAACAGCGTTCGACTTTTGTATAGGTTGTAAGATATACTACGGCTTACAATTACTTAGGAGAGTTTGGGCAGATGATAGGAATTTCGAGTAAGACCATTTATGCTATAGCGGCATTGCAGGAGTTGGGACAGATCCAAGGCGATGG
>CAYXZY010000227.1:0-2765 GCA_964469685.1 uncultured Sulfurovum sp.
TTGATAACCGTGAGGTATCTAAGGTGGCTTTTCCCGAAAAAAGACCACTGATCATGTATTCGGACAGGCCTCCCCTGCTTGAGACTCCAAGAGATGTATTTACTTCTGCACTCACTCCCAATGATCAGTTCTTTGTACGATGGCATATGCCCGATATCCCAACGCATATTGATCCTGAGACATTCACTATCTCAGTCAATGGTCTGGTAGAAAAAGAGTTTAAAATCACAATACCTGAGCTCAAAACAAAATTTGAACAAGTAGAAGTCACTGCGGTACTTCAATGTGGTGGGAACAGCCGTTCTGCATTTAAACCAATCGCCGGGGGTATCCAATGGGGTTCAGGTGCAATGGGTTGTGCGACGTGGAAAGGTGTCCGTCTTAAAGATGTGCTAGATCATGCCGGACTTAAAAAAGATGCTGCATGGATCGGATTTAACGGTAGTGAAAAAGCTGCATACTATGAAACACCGAATTTTGTACGTGAACTAAAACTTGAAGAACTGGATGACCATGTGATCTTAGCCTATGAGATGAATGGGGAGGATCTTCCATATCTCAATGGCTATCCGGTCAGACTCATTATTCCGGGTTCCTACTCGGACAGTTGGGTTAAAATGCTTTCCAATATCACTGTAACAAACGAATATAAGAAACTTTTCTTTATGGATGTCGCTTACCGTGTACCAGACAACGAGTGCGAATGTGAAACACATGACAAAAGAGCACCAAAGACCAAACCGATCACTACTATGAATGTCAAATCAGTCATCGGCTACCCTACCAACAATGACAAGCTCACGCTTCACTCTCATGTAGTGGTACGCGGTGTGGCCTGGGACGGCGGGCATGGTATTAAGGAAGTACTTATCTCAACGGATGGTGGTAAGACATGGGACAAAGCATTGCTTGATGATGGCAAGCTTGGAAGATACGCCTACAGAACATTCAGATACGCTTTCAAACCAAATACGCTTGGCAAAGTCACTTTCATGGCAAAAGCGATCAACAAACTGGGTAAAGAACAGCCCTTTGCCAAAGACATCAAATGGAATCACGGCGGGTACAAATACAACGGTATAGATGAAGTTACTGTGGAGGTAATATAATGAAAAGATTAATCTTAACCATACTGATCATTGCAACACCTCTTTTTGCGCAGGTTAAAGAAAAAATAGAAGTGCCCTATGTAGCATTTCCAATCAAAATGGGTAAAGGATTTGATGCAGTGCAGGCAAACTGTCTCATGTGTCATTCTTTTGGATACATCACCAACCAGGGACGCCAATCTAAAAAATTCTGGCGTGGCAAGGTTGACAAAATGATCGTACATTTTAAGGCACCTATTGACGAAAAAGCTGCCGAGGTAGTTACCGACTACCTCTTCGAGCATTACGGTAACGGCAAGCAAGAATAGTCAGCCTGTCTATCTTACAGGCCTGCTTCTTTGTCTGGTACTGCCTCTTACTGTACTTTGTGACCGTGTCGTACTTCTTGCTGTAGTATATCTGTCACGGTCACGCAAGGTACCTCTGTCATTTCCTATGTGACTTCTGCGTACTTTCTTATCTTTATGACTGCGAGAATGATACTCTCTGCCTCTGTCCAAATGTTTCTTCTTTATTTTTTTGTACTTACGGTGGTTATGCAACCTTTGGTACTGTCCTCTGTTTTTGTAGTAGCCGTATTGACCGCTTCTGGCTACGTAACGTCTTCCGTTATAGTATCTGTTCCCACGATGGTAGTAATGACCGTGTCTAAACCTTCGGTGTCCATAATGATAAAAGCCATCCCTGTAGTACCCGCCGTAATAATAGATACCATTGAAAAAATAAAAGGGTCTGTCATAATAGTATGGATAGGGATAAGAGACCAAGGCTACATTAACCCTTGGGGCACTGTTATAATACCCATTTTGATTATTGTAGAATGTATCAGGCTGCTGTACACACCCTGAAAATAGTAAAGTGGTTGATGCTATGGCTATAAGGCCTAAATGTTTATTCTTTATCATGATTAATCCTTTTGTCTAACTGTAAAAATAATACGATGAAAAAGTGTAAGTATTGTGGAGGGTCAAAACGCAATGAGCTCTTCTTTGAATTCCAGAGCTATGGTACCTTTACTCCGACGGGCTATGGTATCTCTGTAGACCCAGGCATCTTTGATCTCATCTGCTTTTTCTTGAGTCATTTGCGGCGTATCATACATCCCTGCATTTTCGATCTGTCTTTGTGCTTCGTAGAGCACAAGTGCCGTTGCCACTGAGACATTAAGGCTTTGTACCATGCCTTGCATCGGGATGACTATCACATCTGTAGCTTCAGCGATGACGGCATCACTCACCCCCTCTTTCTCATTGCCCATCACGAGCAAAGTGGGCTGTGTATAGTCCACTTCCCTAAAGGAAACTGCCCTTTCTTCAAGGTGCGTGACCACTACCTGAAAGCCTTCAGCCTTTTTTTGCCGCAAAAACTTTACGGTATCTCCATCATGTACTCTGTGTCTACGTGTCCATCTATGTGCCCCCTGGGTGATGGTCTTATGGATGCGCAGTGTTTCGTTCTCTTTACTTGAATAATAGATATCCAATACACCCACTGCATCCGCAGTACGTATGATGGCAGAGAGATTTTGAGAACTGTGTACGTTCTCAAGCATTACTTGAAGTGTAGGCTGTTTACGTGAGAGTATGTCATCCATGCGTTCTGATCTCTCTTGGGTACTCATGATGTTCCTTTTGATAAAAACACTATTATAGTCTA
>CAYXZY010000228.1:0-2758 GCA_964469685.1 uncultured Sulfurovum sp.
ATGGATTACATCGATGCTGCATTTGGATGGCTTGGTGAGCAGGCCAAAGCGATACTGGGTGAAGGAGAGCTTGGGTCTTTGGTGGCGGATGGTATGATCGCAGGGGTGGGTGCAGTCATTATGTTCTTGCCCAATATCGTTATCTTGTTCATAGGCATCGCCCTTTTGGAAACCACAGGGTACATGAGTCGTGTGGCTTTTTTACTTGATGGCTTTTTCCATAAATTTGGTCTTCACGGTAAAAGTTTCATTCCTCTTGTAACAGGGTTTGGATGTTCAGTCCCGGCCTATATGGCGGCACGTACACTGAAAAATGAAAAAGATCGGCTGATCACCCTCTTTATCATCGGTTTCATGTCCTGTGGTGCAAGACTGCCTATCTATGTTCTTTTTGCCGGAGCGTTCTTCGCGCAGGAACATGCGGGAAATATACTCTTTATTATCTATATTTCCGGAGCCATACTCGGCCTGCTCATGGCAAAAGCCCTCAAGACCTTCGTATTTAAAGGAGAGGATGAACCCTTTGTGATGGAAATGCCAAAATACCGTATGCCCTCACTCAAACTAATATGGCACACGGTGTACGGACAGGCAAAATCGTACCTTAAAAAAGCAGGAACCTTCATTTTGGGTGCAGCGATACTCATCTGGTTTGCATCCAACTACCCCAAAGTGGATATACCAAAGAACATCGATGCCAAACAAGTCAAACTCTATGAACTCGAACACAGTTACCTCGGTCAAATAGGGCATGCTTCTGAACCATTCTTTGCACCGCTTGGGATGGATTGGCGAATGGCCGTAGCGCTTGAGACCGGTCTAGCTGCCAAGGAAGTGGTTGTCTCTACCCTAGGGGTTCTCTATGCGCTGGGTGATGAAGTAGATGAGAACAGTGAAAGCCTTAAAGAGCAGATAAAGGCAAATATACCATTTGCCTCTGCTATTGCCTTTATCGTGTTTGTTATGATCTACCTTCCCTGTCTGGCAGCTTCTATGGTTTTTGCCAGAGAAGCTGGCGGATGGAAATATCTGGTATACCTGTTCTTTACGACAACAGTAACCGCATGGGTACTCAGTTTTATGGCTTACAGAATCACACTTATGATAGTATAAAGGAAAACAAATGCAACTCATAGATCTAAAAAAAGGTGACAAAGCCGTCATACTCAGTATAAAAGCGGACAAAGCACTTAAGGACAGACTGAACTCATTTGGGATCATGCGTGGGGAAGAACTGACAGTCAAAGGATGTTCTTTGGGCAAACAGACCATTGAAATAGTAGTGGGGTCTACACACATTGCACTGCGTGCCGATGAAGCAAAGACGATAAATGTAGAAAAAATCTCCAAGGAACTCTCAGAGCATTAAGAAAATGCACTGACTGCTTTTTGCAACACTTCTTTGGCACTATGTAAAAAAAGTGTGCTTTTACCTGAGAGTTTACCCTCTTCTGACATAGGTGTTGCCATAAAACGCGAGATACTCTCTATAAGGTTTTGCGTATGGTTCATCTCATGCACTGATTTGTCATGATAGCCTGTCAAACTGGGCTGCTTCCCTTCAAAATGACGTATTCTTGCCAAGGTTCCATTCTGCTCCCTGAGGATCATTTCATAATCCTTCAATACACCAATCGCATCTTTGATGTGCGCATCAACCCTGTCCATCTCAGTCTTGCAATTGGTTTTATGTGTAATGTACTTTTGGGTATCTTTCATCTGCTGTTGGGCAAAACGCAGGTTGGAACCTCCCTTGAGCCCTACTCGTATCAAGTAGATAAGCATCATTACAACCAGCACAACCATACCTACAAGCAAACCACCGTTCAATGCATCATCTTTGAATCCCACCTGTGTGCCAAACCATCCGAACAGCGTTTGCAGTGTTTCTGAAGAAGGCACTTTTGAGATATCCACTGTCATACCAAGTTTTTCAGCGGCCAAATAGAGCAGACCCAGCAGTGTGGCAAGCCCACCTATAAGTGCCAGGATCATCCCTGTGAACATACCGGAGCTAACATCTTTAATGGTCAAAGGCGCCACATCATCTTTTGCCTCAAAGACCACGACATCGTCTTCTTCATTTTCATTTGACACCTGGGTATGTCCCAGTTCGGAAAGTAGTGCTTTGGCTTCATTGAGTGCACCTGAGTTGAGTGACTTCTTGGCGTCATCATACTCAGCCAGATCCTCTTGAAGCAGCAGTTTACAGTCATACAGCTCATTCTCAGAAGCCTCTACGATACTTTTGGCTTCATCCACCAGCTTTTTGGCCGCTTCATGTTTTTTGATCTTTTCACTTCTTGTGATCAATGCTTTTTCTTCCACTTCAGGCTGTTGTGCTTCCTCCTGAGCAGTCTCTTGACTTGCTTCAGGTGCAGTTTCGTCTTCTACGTTCCTATTTTCACTCATGACATTCCTCCATATCTAATACACTATTTTAGCAAAATTTTTCATTATCTTTTTATTTATAACCACTATTTACCTCAGTTTGCTATAATCTTTCTAAAATATCTTAGGAACTATATGTATATTGCACTTTATCTTTTTGTTGCACTTTTGGCACTGTCGGCTTTGGTTTTTTTCCATGAACTTGGACATTATGCTGCGGCTAAATTTTTTGGCGTTAAAGTAGAACGCTTCAGTATTGGTTTTGGAAAGATCTTGACCAGAAAACAATGCTGCAATACCGAATGGGCCTTTTCGGCCATACCGCTGGGAGGCTATGTCAAAATGAAAGGTCAGGATGACGCCGACC
>CAYXZY010000229.1:0-2750 GCA_964469685.1 uncultured Sulfurovum sp.
TTTAAGTGGTGGCACAGAAGATGTTAGATTTTTGCTGTCTGGTTCTACGGAGACAAGTGAGCAGTATGAAGATGGTAACGGTGATGATTTTGTTGGACAGATACAGCGTGAGATAGATGCCGGAAGAGTTCCGGGATCGGTACAGTACCAACCACAGTATCAAGGTATGGATGCCTACAGTAAAAAAACCTTAATGGCAAAAATGTTTTGGGATATCACAGATGACCAAGAGTTAAGACTCAGTTATACAGCCAACAGATCTGATGATGTACTGTATCCAAGTTCAAAGATGGATGCATTGTATGATGACTCAGATATTTTCAATGTAGAGTATATTGCTAAAAATCTGGGTACTTACTCAAAAGAACTAAGCCTTCAGGCTTATCAGTCTGAAGTCGAACACCCTATGTCTACAAAGTATCGTATCTCTGCCACTGTTGATGGAAACGCGATGATGCCCGGTATTCAAGCTTCCTATAAGACACATGCGCTCAGTACGAAAATGCAGGGTATAAAACTTAAAAACAGTTTTGATGCAGACAACCATACGGTCACAGGCGGCGTAGACTACAGTTTGAGAAATTGGGATGGTGGATATTATAGTAACGATATCGCATTGCCTGAAGCAAAGTTTCATAGTATTTGGGATGTAGATACTAAAAATATCGCCTTCTTTCTTCAGGATGAAATCGCCTTAGACAAATTGACACTTGATCTTGGTCTGCGCTATGACAATACCAAGGTGACTTCTGCAAACCCTGCACAACAGTCGAATGATTATAATGAACTAAACGGATATATATTTGGAACCTATCAGGCCGATAAAGATACAAAATACTTTGCAGGTCTTGGTAAGTCTTCAAGGGTACCGGATGCAAAAGAACTTTATTGGATTGGGATGATGGGCAATGCGGTAGGTACGCCGGATTTGAAAAATACTGTCAACTATGAGTTTGATCTCGGTGTTGAAAAACAATACGAAAATGCAAGCATCAAAACAAAAGTTTTTTATTCGAAACTTAAGGACTATATTGCCTACAATGCAAGCAATACTACAACCATGATGGGTAAACAAGTGAGTTTGAATGCTTATGAAAATGTAGATGCAACACTGTATGGCATTGAACTGAGTGGTACGTTTGTGGCTACGGATGCTTTGTACTTTGATTACGGAGTGGCATATCAAAGAGGAACAAAAGATCATGCACTTTCAGGACAGACCGGTACGAATCTGCCTGATATTGCACCAATGAAACTCAATGCGGCAGTAAATTATGCGTATGATGATAGTATGGCACTCAGAGCTGAGTTGGTAGCAGCAGACAGTTGGGATGAAATTGATGCAGAAAATGGTGAGCAGAAGTTGGATGCGTACGCAGTACTTAACCTAAAGGGCACAAAAACATTTGGGGATAATTTCGAAGTAACAGTTGGTATAGACAATGTATTCGACAAAACATATGCTGCTTCAAATACCTATAAAGATCTCATATTGTTACCAACACTGGGAGATAATGAAGTCATGCTTCTCAATGAACCTGGAAGATACGTCTATACAAATATAAAGTATACATTCTAAAAGCTATCCCATTTCTGTGTGGAGAGAGTCACTTCTCTTCACACTCTTTTCATAAAAAAACGATTTACTTTCACTCAAACAGGCATTTGTCCTAAAAATATACTGTTTTTATCATTTTTTCGTTATACTTGTGCGTATTTTATAACAAACTAAGGAGTAGTCCATGGCATTATTTGATGATGTAAAAGAAGTAGTTGTTGAGCAACTAAATGTGAGCCCAGATGAGGTTAAAGAAGAGTCTAAGTTCGTTGAGGATCTAGGAGCTGACAGTCTTGACGTTGTTGAGTTGGTAATGGCACTTGAAGAGAAGTTCGATATCGAAATTCCTGATGATCAGGCAGAAGCGATCGCAACGGTAGCTGACGCGATCAAGTTCATCGAAAACGTATAAGTTTGTTTCCCCTGCCTGGGGGACAATGGCATATATATATGTACTTTGTTTGAGAAGTATATATATATACATCATTACATATACAGATAGGAGCCATCAGTGAAAAGAGTTGTAGTAACAGGTTTAGGAATGATCAATTCTCTGGGAACAGACAAAGAAAGTTCATTTGCCGCAATATTGGAAGGCAAATGCGGTATCAGAACCATAGAGAGTTTTGATACAGAAGGCCAGTCTGTCACTATTGCTGCTGAGATTCCTGACTTTGATACATCTGAAGTACTTGATGCCAAAGAAGCCAAAAAAGCAGACAGGTTCATACAGCTTGGGCTCAAAGCTGCTGCTGAAGCAATGGCTGATGCAAACTTTTCAGATGATGTAGATATGGAAACCTTTGGTATTGCTTCTGCTTCGGGGATAGGCGGGCTGCCCAATATAGAAAAAAACTCCGTTGTCTGTAACACGCGTGGCCCTAGAAGGATCTCTCCGTTTTTCATTCCTTCATCACTGGTAAATATGCTTGGCGGGTTTATCTCTATCTACCAAGGTATGAAAGGTCCCAACCTTTCTTCTGTCACAGCGTGTGCGGCCGGCACCCATGCCATTGGTGAAGCGGCAAAGTCCATTATGGTGGGTACTGCTGAGAAGATGATGGTAGTAGGCGCAGAGTCTGCTATCTGTCCTGTGGGCATAGGCGGTTTTGCTGCGATGAAAGCACTTTCAACCAGAAATGATGACCCTAAAACAGCTTCACGTCCATTTGATGCAGAGCGTAACGGTTTT
>CAYXZY010000230.1:0-2743 GCA_964469685.1 uncultured Sulfurovum sp.
GTTTCTCCTTTTATGTTATTTGTAGGGGCAGACCTGTGTGTCTGCCCATATGAGAACACACAGGTTCGCCCCTACAATGTGTCTTTTATGCGTTCTGCTTCATTTCTGGCCAGTTCGTCGCAGCGTTCATTCTCCGGATGTCCATCGTGCCCTCTTACCCATGTGCCATGCACTGAATGCTTTTTTGCTGCCTCAAGGTAGGCTTTCCACAGGTCAACATTTTTGACTTTGGCAAAGTTTTTACGTACCCATCCGTCCAGCCACCCATTGATGGCGTTGACCACATAGGAACTGTCTGAGACCACTTCCACATCACAGGGTTCCTTTAACAGTTTAAGTCCTTCGATGACACCTTGGAGTTCCATGCGGTTGTTGGTTGTATGCGTGTCTCCGCCAAAGTACTCTTTGCGCTTGTCTTTGTATGCCAGTATGCCGCCGTAACCTCCCGGTCCCGGGTTACCCAGACTGGAACCGTCAGAGTAGAGAGTAATCTGTTTTCGGGCTTGCTTTTCCAATGTTTTCCTCAACTTCTACAGAGTGGATTGCCATACAGTTTGGACAGCGCCTAAATCCTACAGGAAAACTCTGTTTACATTTTTTACACAGATAAGAGAAGTAAAGATCAGCTTCATCAAATCCACTTTGTCTGGCCGTAGCCAGCATATCCAAGGTAAAAATACCACTTTGGGCCGGAGGTACCGGAGCTTTTTGCAGATACCCCTTGGCATAATACAGCGTACGAAGCGCTTCATGGGCAGTGATTATATCCAAATCGAGTTGTGAATTGGGTAAGAACCACAGGATGTCAAGTACTTCTTTGATGCGTTCGGGATCTATTGTTTCCCATGCTTGAGCCGTATCAAGTTTGAGCAGGGTGGAGACAATGCCGCGGTACAGTGCGGGTTCCTCTTTGAGTAGCATCTTGAGTTTTTTGATCTTCTCTTCAACAGAGGTGCTTTTGTCCGCTTTGATCTGCGAATACGCCAAGTATTTTTTGAGCGCATAGGTGTCTTCATCCAGCAGTTCAAGCGGTTCTATGACCTCTTTGGCTTTTTCGTACTCGTGCATCATCTCATAGACGACCCCCAGGGCATAGAGTGCTGGTATATTACGCGGATGTTTGCGCAGTATGTCCGTGTAGATATTTTTGGCACGCTCCAAAAAGCCTGCATGCAAGTAGGTGTCACCCAGGCGTTGCATCAGTTCATGTCTTGTCATATCATCAGGAACATTTTTGATCAGGTAAAGATAGATAGG
This sequence comes from uncultured Sulfurovum sp., assembly GCA_964469685.1. Taxonomy (GTDB): domain Bacteria; phylum Campylobacterota; class Campylobacteria; order Campylobacterales; family Sulfurovaceae; genus Sulfurovum. The sequence goes on from CAYXZY010000230.1 coordinate 1,258, forward strand.
AATGGCTTTGTGGTATTCACCTGCATGCTCAAAGGCTTTGGCCAAAAGTGTCAGCGGCTTGAGCAGATGTTCTTCATAGGGCATATTTTCGGTATCAAGTGCACATTCTGAGGATTCGAACTTATCTAAGAACTTTAGGAGATTTCCTGCTTCTTTTTGTTGTTTGTAAATGCCCCAGCCATAGGTCGCCAAGGCGATCATAAGACCCAAAACAATGATGAGCAGTATAGAAAAAAGCGGATCATTATAGGCGGGCAATATATTTTCCACAATATTCCTTGCTTCGGTAGGTTCAGCGACCGATAGTATGCATTCCCTGAGTTTGTGAAAGAGAATAGCTGGTTAGATTATATCAAATTAGATATAATTCTTCTATGATAGATAATGCTTCCATAGAATCCTTAAAGAACAGTATAGATATAGTTGATGTCATAGGAAGCTTTATAGAGCTACGCAAAGCAGGCGCAAACTACAAAGCGAACTGCCCTTTCCATGGTGAAAAAACCCCTTCTTTTGTGGTAAGCCCGACCAAACAGATCTACCACTGTTTTGGCTGTGGTGTCGGAGGCGACAGCATCAAGTTCGTGATGGAACTGGAGAAACTCTCTTATCCTGAGGCCATTGAGAAGTTGGCAAACATGTTCAACTTTTCTTTGAATTACACCAAAGGAAGTTCGGATTATTCTGATGCCAAACGTGTGCTTGAGGCCATAGGGCAGTGGTATGTCAAAAACCTGGGACACAACCAAACAGCCCAAAAGTATCTTTTGGACAGAGGGGTCAGCCAAAGTTCCATAGAAACCTTTGGCATAGGATATGTTCCAACAGGACAGGAGGTCATGAAGTTCCTCACTTCTGCATTGCTCCCTTTGCCTAAGGCAGCTGAAGCCGGTATCATTGCGCAAAGCGAAAATGGCAGTGGATATTATGCGCGTTTGGCTGAACGGATCACCTTTCCTATTTATTCGCCATCGGGATCCATTGTGGGTTTTGGAGGACGTACCATCACCAACCATCCTGCCAAATACATCAACTCTCCACAGACAAAACTTTTTAACAAATCACGCTTATTGTATGGCTACCATTTAGCCAAAGAGAGTATCTATAAGAATAAAAAGCTCATTGTCTGTGAGGGGTATTTGGACGTGGTGATGTTTCATCAGGCAGGGTTCAAAGAAGCGGTTGCAGGAATGGGAACGGCACTCACGACAGAACATCTGCCTATGTTGCGTAAAGGTGATCCCAAGATCATCCTGGCCTACGACGGAGACAAGGCAGGTGTAGCTGCGGCACTCAAGGCTTCACAGATGCTCACCCAAGCAGGGTTTGATGGGGGAGTGGTACTGTTTCCTGACGGGCAAGATCCTGCAGATCTCATAGCCAAAGGCCAGAGTGAAAAAGTAGCAGCTTTGCTCAGGGATGCCAAGCCGCTCATCCCTTTTGTCATAGAGAAGATAGCCCAGGGGTATGACCTGAATGACCCACG
>CAYXZY010000231.1:0-2737 GCA_964469685.1 uncultured Sulfurovum sp.
AGGAATAAAAAATGAAAAAATTAGCAATCACAATGTTACTCGCTGGATCTACACTACTTATGGCTGATGGAGCTGCTGCTTACGCTAAATGTGTTGGTTGTCACGGTGCAAACGGTGAAAAATCTGCTTTAGGAAAATCGGCTATCATTAAAGGTCAGCCTGTTGAGAAAACAGTAAAAGAGCTTAATGGATACAAAGCAGGTACTCTTAATGTACACGGTATGGGTGCATTGATGAAAGGTCAAGTAGCTTCTATGGATGATGCTACAATTCAAGCGGTTGCAGAATATATTGCTGCAATGAAATAATCATCTCAAATGCTTTTGAGGTATGGGGCTGATGCCTCATACCTTTTTTTTTACCCAAAATATAATGTATAAGTTATATTAATTAAAATATATAATTATATAAGTATTCACTTATTGAGAAGGATAGACATGAAAAAAACAATGAAAATAGCCGCAGCTGCTTTTTTAGGTTTAGCGATGATGACAGCTACCGTTGAAGCAGGAAGTATCAACAAAGGTCAGAAGATATTTGGAAAGAAACTCAAAGGCGCATGTGGATTTAGCGGTGCAAAATTTGCAGCAAGCTTTACGCAGGCTGAATGGGAAAAGATTCATAAAGAAGGCCGAATGGAAGAAGAGGTTAGAAAACTTTGTCCAAACATCCAAACATGGCAAAAGAAATGGGAAGACCATTTGTTTGAATTTGGATACGAGTATGGTAAGGACTCCGGTAACGAGCCAGCTTGTTAAGCCACTATTGATGGGGGCTTCCCCGTCAACCTACATGCCACTCCCACATTTTCCCGCTTCACATTTCATCACATTTTTTTCTTTTGTTACTGTATGGTCTGAGGAACATTTTGTACTTAGTCTGTTAGTTTTTTCTACACGCACACAATCGTAAAGTGCTTTAGTGCTTTTGGCTGACAGTACGCATTCGCGTCGGTTATCATCTTCTCTAAGCTGATTGAGAATATTCATCTTTTTCTTGACCAACACGGTTGAGCCGTCAATCATACTTGCACCACATTTCCCGGGGCCACATTTCATGCCTCCTTCGGTGATAGACTCTTTTGGCTTTTGCTGTGTACATGCTGTGAGCATGAGAAGGGCTATGCCCATGATGGTCATAAGTTTTATGGGGTTCATTTTTTTGCCTTTGTTCTTTTAAATGTATTTTTTTCGTACAGTTCATACAGTATGGGAATGAGCAGTAGACTCAAGATGGCTGATGTGACAACACCTCCTATCATCGGGGCGGCAATACGCTGCATGACCTCAGACCCTACACCGGTGGTGTACATAATGGGAAGCAGTCCTGCCAGGATGGCAAAGACCGTCATCAGTTTGGGTCTTACTCTTTGGACGGCACCGACATATATGGCGTCATTGAGGTGCCGTAGTGTAAAGCGTTCACCTTCTTTCTCTCTTGCCTCTTTCACCGCATCCTGCAGGTAGACTATCATGACTATGGCTGTTTCAGCAGCAACGCCTAAAAGTGCCAGAAAACCAACAATGACCGCGATGCTCATAGAAAAACCAAGCATATCTATGTAGAGTAACCCTCCCAGAAGTGCAAAAGGCAGCGTGAAGAACACAATGAGCGTGGGGACAAGCGTTCGCAAAGCAAAATAGATCAAAAGCAAGATCAAAAGCAGTACCGTCGGCACGATCCAGACGATCTTCTTCATGGCAGACTCAAGATACTCTGATTGACCTGCCCACTCAAAATAATACCCTGAGGGAAGTTTCAGATCCTTAAGCGCAGCCATAGCTTCTTCTTTATATTTGCTTGCAGAAGTGCCTGCATGCGGAGTGATGTAGACAAAAGTAACCGGCGTGGCCATTTCCGATTTGATGACAGAACCACTTTCTTTATAGTGGACTTTGGCAAAGGTTGATAACGGAACGAACCCAAGAGAAGTCTTGACCTGTATGTTCCGTATGGCATCCAGATTGCGCCGTTCCTCTTCTTCAAAACGCAGTGTGATAGGGTAACGTTCCAAATCTTTATACATCGTGGTTATCTTCTTGCCGCCTATGGCTGCAGAGGTGTATTCAAGTATGGTATTCTTGCTTATATTGTACCGCTGCAACGCTTCGGCATCTATAGTAATATCTATAAAGAACCCCGCACTTGCCTGGTCTGAAAAAACCGATTGCGTGATCTTAAGGTCACGCAGTCTGTGTTCTATCTCTTGGGCTGTTTTTTGAAGTCCGGAAGCATCTTTTCCGTAAAGTTTTATCCCTACAGGGGTGCGGATACCTGAAAGAAGCATATCTATGCGTCCACGGATAGGATAGGTCCACGAATTCACAAGCCCTGGTACCTGCAAGGCTTCTTCCATTTCTGCCATCAGCTTTTCGTGGGTCATACCTTCGCGCCACATAGACTTGGGTTTAAAGGTGATGATGGTCTCAAGCATGCCCAGAGGGGCAGGGTCGGTTGCGGAATTGGCACGTCCTCCTTTACCAAAGACCGTATCAACTTCGGGAAATGATTTGAGGATCTCATCCGTTTTTTGTGTCAGCGCTTTACTTTGGTCTATGGAGATACCGTAGGGTGTCACAGGCATATACATGATGGTTTGTTCATTGAGCATAGGCATAAACTCCCAGTTGAGTTTTTTGTACAGTGGAACAGTGTAGGCAAGTGCCCCTACCGCAAGTGCCATAATAAGATATTTGAGTTTTAGCCCATAGACCAAAATAGGATGATAGATCCAGAT
>CAYXZY010000232.1:0-2719 GCA_964469685.1 uncultured Sulfurovum sp.
CCACTCAAAATACGTTTTACAGGTATTGAGATCCTTATAACCATACGATGCTTCACCTGCTTTGGTCTCCACAACGATACCATCATCGTCAGCAGACTTCAGCGTCCCTTTGATTTTATCTCCGCCTGCGATCTTCAGCTTTACTTTTTCACCTACGGCATTTTTAAAGTGCACCGGTTTGGTCAATTTACGTTCTATACCCGGGGAGGATACTTCTAGCCTATAACGACCACTCATGGGAGGATGCACATCTAAAAAAGGAGAGAGTTCATTTGAGATAGTAGCACACAGATCCAGGTCCACGCCTCCTTCTTTGGTAACCAGTACACGAAAAATAGTCTCATCAAACTCCGTGACTATTTCTGTGTCATAGAGTGCAGCACCGTTAGATTCAATGATTTTGGAGATTTGTGTTTCAAGATTCATTGTCATTGTCCTCTGTGGGTTTCTTTCGACCTTCTATCTGTTTGAACAGGTCTTCCATGCGTGATACTTTCTCAAGCTGGTGATCAAACTCAAAGGTAAACCTTGGTGCCTTAAACCACCCTTCACTCTGTTTACAATGATTTTGAATATAGCCAGCAACAATACGCAACTGTTTGAGTGCTTCGTTCTGCTCTTTTTGGTTTAAAAAAGAAGTGTCCAGATAGACCTTGGCATCTGAACGTCCTTTTGAACACACCACATCCGTTACAGAAAGGCCGTTAATACGCTCATCATCAAGTGTGGCCAAAGCTTCGGGAATGATCTCCTTCAACACGGACTCGACACGGTGACGCTTTATCTCTTCCTGGGTCATTTTACAGTGTCACTTGCTCTTCTACATCTTTAAAGGTTTCGATCACGTCACCCTCTTTAATATCATTGAAGTTTTCAAGCATAATACCACATTCATATCCGTTCTTGACTTCTTTGGCATCTTCATTAAAACGCTTCAATGATGCTATTGAACTTTCATATACAACCACACCATCACGGATAAGTCTTGCTTTGGAATTTCTGGTGATCACCCCGTCTGAAACCTTACACCCTGCGATGGTGCCTACTTTTCCGACTACAAATGTCTCACGAACCTCAGCTTGTCCTGTTACCTCTTCAGAGATTACCGGACTCATCATGCCGCCCAGCAGCGACTTGACTTCATCAAGCAGATCATAGATGACAGAGTACGAACGTATCTCAACCCCTAATTCTTTTGCTTTCTTTTTCACAGCACCTGTAGGGCGTACATTAAACCCAAGTACCACAGCATGCTCTGAAGCATCTGCAAGTGTCAGGTCACTCTCTGTAACCCCACCTACACCTTCATGTATGATATTGACCTTGACCTCTTCGTTTCTCAACTTGGACAATGAACCTTTGATCGCTTCCAGAGATCCCTGTACATCCGCTTTGATGATCACAGGAAGTGACTTAAGCTGCCCTTCTGCAATAAGTGCAGAAAGATCATCCAGTGTTGCTTTGGTACTCTTGGAAAGTTCTTTGGCTCTGTCATACTCTGCACGTTTTTCAGCAAGCTCACGTACTTCTTTATCTGTATCCATGGCAACAAGCAGTTCTCCTGCCCCGGGTACTTCATTGAGACCTACGATAGCTGCTGGTGTTGACGGCCCTATGGATTTTACAGATGTACCGTCATCAAGTTTAATGGCCTTAATACGTCCATATGTTTTTCCAACAATAACGTTATTACCCACTTTAAGTGTACCATTTTGGATGATAACATTCGCTACAGGGCCAAATCCTTTTTCAAGTGATGCTTCAACCACCACAGCCTTTGCCGATCTATCCGGATCAGCTTTCAGCTCCATGACTTCAGCCTGAAGCAAGATGGTCTCAAGCAGGTCATCAATGCCCTGCCCGGTATGCGCAGATACCGGTACGAACTCATATTCTCCGCCCCAGTCAGTTGCCATGACACCGATCTCAGAAAGTTGCGATTTGACATTGTTAATGTTTGCAGTTTCTTTGTCCATCTTGTTCACTGCTACTATCATAGGCACGCCTGCGGCTTTCGTATGTGAGATCGCTTCTTTTGTCTGCGGCATCACACCATCATCTGCTGCAACAACGATAATGACAATATCTGTTGCCTGTGCTCCACGGGATCGCATTTCAGTAAAGGCTTCGTGTCCCGGCGTGTCAACAAACGTGATCTTCTTTCCGTCTTTTTCTACCTGGTATGCACCGACATGCTGGGTGATACCGCCTGCTTCCCTGTCAGCTACTTTTGCAGAACGGATCTTGTCAAGCAGTGAGGTTTTACCGTGGTCAACATGCCCCATGATGGTAATGACAGGTGGTCTCTCTTGGGTATTTCCCTCATCTGTCTGTGCTTCTTCATAGGCTTCTGTATAATCAAGTTCATCCAAAGGATTGACCGTTGTCACCTCTACTTCAAACTCTTCAGCTAGAATCTCTATCTCATCTTTGGAAAGAAAGTCATTTTTGGTGACCATCATCCCCAATGCAAAGAGTACTGAGATCACTTCACTCATAGAGCGGTTCACCTTTTCGGCAAATTCATAGACCCTGACATTCTCAGGGATCTCTACGGAAGTCACCACTTCAGTATTTTCCTCTTTGACATATTTCTTACGCTTGCCGCCACGCTTAAGCGATCGTTTTTTCTGAGGAGCAAACGGAGATTTACCTCTTACAGGGCCACCGTTTTTGGCTTCTCGTTTTTTCATTTCTTCTTTACGTTTTTGCTCTTGCC
>CAYXZY010000233.1:0-2701 GCA_964469685.1 uncultured Sulfurovum sp.
TGCTTGGTAAAGTGCCCCTGACGTAGGGAGTTTTCTATGTAGTTGTTGAGCCTTACTCTGGCATGCAGGGCTTTTTGGGTGTCTTGGAAGATATCTGGGAATTTAAAGCTCAGCCACAAGTAGAGAGAAATCTCACGCACTCTGTCTTCGGCATTGAGCAGCATATCATTGGTCTGGGCAAAAGAAGGAAGGTCACGTGGAGGGATGTAGAGTACCTGTCCACCGGCCTCGATCTGCTTGATGTAGCGGTGAAAGACAGACTCAATGTAAGGTGAAGAGATGCTCGCAGGCGCACAGCTTAGGTAGAAACGCGTTTTCAGATCCAGATTGTACTCATCTACTATGGCAGCAATCTCAAGCATGGAGTCAATGTTTGCAGCGTTAAAAGGCCCGTCAAACTCCATATTGTCAGCAAAGAAGCCCAGTATCGTGGTAATGTTCTGCGTTTCGAGTATCTCGCCTATGAGCATCACATGCTCTAACGATGCCATGACCGAGACTGGCAGTTCAATGTCCGGCAACGGTGCATGAAACAAAGACGCAATGGTATCAAGCGTGTTGTCATCCAGTGCACCGACATAGCCTTTTTCTTCAAACCCGTAGCGTCCTGCACGGCCTGCTATCTGCAGGACTTCTGTGGGGAGGAGTTCACGTCTTCTGAGACCGTCAAACTTGTTGTCTTTGGCAAAGAGCAGGGTCTTAATGGGCAGGTTGAGTCCCATGGCGATGGCATCGGTGGAGACAAGTATCTGGCTTTCACCTTCCCTGAAACGTCTGGCTTCTTCACGCCGTACCTCGGGCGATAGATTGCCGTACACGACAGACACCGAGTAGCGTTCGCTGAGCTGCTGTTTGAGTGAAAGTACTTCGCGTCGGCTGAAGGCTACGATGGCTGTTTGTGGTTCTATCTTCTTCATGCTGACGGGTTTGTGCATCATGGCAAGTTCATTTTTACGCTCAAAATGTTTGATCTCCAGTTCCTCACCCAGGTAGGCACAGAGTTCCGACACAGCGCTGAGGGCATTGGCAGAACCTGTGAGTATGACTTTCTTGGCAGGTGCACCTATGAGTGCGTTGGCCCATGCCCATCCTCTGTCACGGTCGCTGATCATCTGTATTTCGTCTATGACACAGACATCTACATCGACCGAGCCGTTCATCATCTCTATGGTCGAAGAGATGTGCGTGGATTCTTCATCGATGATCTCCTCTTCTCCTGTGATGAGTGAGGCATGCACACCGTTTTTACGCAGGTTCTCATACCCTTCAAGTGCCAGCAAACGCAGGGGAGCAAGGTAGTAGCCCGTAGTGGCTGCTTCAAGTTCTTTGAGCGCAGCATAGGTCTTTCCCGAGTTGGTGGGACCAACATGAAAGACTATTTTACGTTTGAGTTGGCGTGCAAGCGGAAAGAGGTTCTTAAAGTCCCGTATGGTCTTGGCAAGCAACTCTTCACGTTTTTGTTTTTCAAGCAGAGGCTTGATGTATTCACCGAAGTGAAAGAGTATGCGGCGCTTACTTTTTTCTTTAAACTTCAGCGTGTTGGATGCGCGTATCTGAGGTTCTATAAAACGCACAATGAATTCATGGTAAGTCTCTTCTTTGATCTCAAGTTTGCTGCTGAGTTCTTTCATCTCATCAAGTACATCATTGACAGCCACTTTAAAGTGAGCCAACAAGTCATCATTGACCCTGTTGATATCTTCTTTTACCGGTAACTCTACACCTTTCCAAATGAGGTTGTAAAAGAAAGGTTTTTCGTAAGATACGGAAGTGTTATAGAACAAAACAGTACCAAAGAGATCATGGTTCTTCTCTTTTTCTATGATGATGTGATCATTGCTTTCAAAGACTTCGTATTTATTGCTAATATTTATTAATATTCTTTCAATGGTCTCCAAAGCCAGCGGCGTGTGATGCAGCTGTGTTTGCGGTGGCATGCTCTTGAGTGCAGCATATATCTCTTCCTCTGTCAGGTAGGGGTGTGTATGCGAATTTAAGTGGAGCAAAAAAGCACTTAATTCAGCCTCTTTTTGCACAATGACCTCTTCTTTTACGGCACGGAGTTTTTCTACCACTTCCCGGTCATCCAAATGTGACATGGTATCCATGTCCAAAGAGGAGGTTCTGCAGAGAAGCAGTTTAGAAAAATCAACCTCTTTCAGTGCAAATGTGAATCTGTGGTAGAATTCCATTTCGTTGTTGGTCGTAAAGCTTGCATCCAATGCTTTTTCGATGCTGTGCAGCCTGTTCTTGATACGAAGGTAATGGAGTTTGTTCTTGATTTTATCTGGTGTGATCTTGGCATGTTTGGCATCAATGAATGCCTCCAAGATAAGGTTTTCTTCCTGAGTAGTATGGTCCATGGTAGAAAGTATGCTGAGTATTTTGCCTACTTTGTCGGTATGTTGTTCTTCACGTTTTCCGCTGTGTACAGCCTTGTGCCCCTTGGTAAGATACGAAACGATCAGCTCGCGTGTACCTGCACCTTCTTCAGACCATACACGCCTGAGCATCCGCACCATGTCTTCATGCGAATGTGAGGGCATGTCTATCTCAAGCAGCATAATGAGCTCTATAAGGGTTTCGTCATCAAGGGTAGATACCCCTTCATCAAAAGGAAGACCGTTAAAATAATTGCGTATTTTATTGTTCAGTTTTATAAGATATTTTTTCTTTTTCTTTGCCATGGTAAAAGTATAGC
>CAYXZY010000234.1:0-2694 GCA_964469685.1 uncultured Sulfurovum sp.
TAAACTAAAAGGTTACAAAATGAGAAAAGGTATACACCCTGAATATATGGAATGTAAAGTGGCATGTGCTTGTGGCAACAAGTTTGAGATCAGATCAAACAAGCCGGAGATGTCTATAGATATTTGTAATGAATGTCACCCGTTCTTCACAGGTTCTGAGAAGATCCTTGATGCTGCCGGTAGAGTTGAGAAATTTAAAAGCAAATACAAACTGTCGTAAGACAAAACCTTATTTTTTGGGCAGATTCTTTTCTGCCCTTTGCATTGCCTAAAGGCATTTTATGATCACTTTTGTCCCCACTCCTATAGGAAACCCCCAAGATATTACACTTCGTGCTATGAAGACTTTTGAGAAGGCTGAACTGTTCTTGTGTGAAGATACACGCCATACCAAACATCTTTTACGTTTGCTTGAAGAGCGGTTTGATATGGTGTACCCTGATGTTGAATTTTACAGTTTCAATGCACACAACGGACAAGAAAGACTTGATGCGTTAGGAGATAGTTTTCAAGACAAGGAAGTCGTATATGTGAGTGATGCAGGGATGCCTGTTATCTCAGACCCGGGACAGTTGCTTGTGGCATTTTGTCAGGCAAAGGGCTTGCACTACGATGTCTTGCCGGGAGCATCAGCTGTCACCACAGCGTATGCAGCATCAGGTTTTGAAGAGGGTAAATTTCTTTTTTATGCTTTTTTGCCCCATAAAGGCAAAGAGCGGTCCAAGGCACTGAACCAGGCCATGTATAACGGGTACAATACCGTGCTGTATGAGTCTCCGCACCGTTTGGCAAAATTGTTGGATGAGATCACCTCCTTAGATGAACAAAGGGAGCTTTTTTTAGCCAAAGAGATAAGCAAGAAGTACCAAGCATACTACCGTGGTACAGCCAGATCACTCAATGACAGGCTCAAGGAGCATACCATTCGCGGTGAGTGGGTAGTGGTGATCAAGGCCAAAGAAGAGGCTGAAAAAAGTCTTTCTTTTACAGAAGTTCTGGCACTTGATCTTCCTCCAAAAGTGAAGGCAAAACTCCTAGCAGGTCTTAGTGACAGGTCTGTCAAGGAGTGGTATGAGAGTCTCATTGGTAAATAGGAATGCGGATTTAAGAAGGTCACACCTAGAGTTCAAGTAAAAATTAGATAAAATCTATCTCATGATAATTTATGGAAAACAGGTCTGTTTGCATGCCATGGAGCACCACGCAGAGAAAATTCAAACAGTCTACGTGGCAAAGAAAAATATTTTACCCAAAGCACTGTTTCATCAGTATCATGACCGTATCAAGTTTCTTGAAGAGAAGTGGGCACAGTCCATGGCCAAAGGTGGCAATCATCAGGGGCTGCTCATTGAGATGAGTGCGTTCGAACAAAGTACACTGTCCCAGATAAAGAAAAATAACTTTATCGTGGTACTTGATGGTCTGACTGACGTGGGTAACATAGGCGCTATTGTGCGTTCTGCCTATGCTTTGGGTGCAGAAGCTGTTATCGCCACGGGTGTGAAGCAACTTAATTTTTCGGCCATTACCAGGAGCAGTTCTGCCGCATTGCTCGATATGCCGTTTATGATAGATAGCAATATACTGGATACCTTTAATGAACTGAGGCAACTGGGTTTTCATTTTTACGGTGCTTCCATGGAAGGACAAAAGGTGCAAGAGGTTTCGTTTGAACCTAAAAGGGTACTTGTGATGGGCAGTGAAGGCAAAGGACTATCCAAAAAAGTCATAGCAAAATTGGATCAAATGGTCAGCATTGAAATGCAACATGCTTTTGACTCACTGAATGTGAGTGCAGCAGCAGCAATATTAATACATAGGATGGGTTATGCAGTTAAGTGAGATACTTGAAGAGAATAGTGTAAAAGCCATAAGTGACAAAACGAATATATCTGAAGACAACATTGAGTTACTCCTGGCAGAAGATTTTGAGAATTTATCCAGAACAAAAGCGTTGGGGTTTATCTCTATTATTGAGCGTGACTATGATGCAGATTTGACGAAGCTGAAAGAAAAAGCACTGGAGTACTATGACCAGCATGATGACAGTGAAAGCATCAACCTGAGACTACCCGTCGTTGAAGAGAAAAAAGGCGGGTCTAAATGGGGACTGTTTATAGTCTTGGCATTGCTTGCCTATGCTTCATGGTACTTTTTGACACAGTTTGACAACAAAAATCTCAAAGCCATGCTTCCTTTTACGGACACAAACACACAGGAGAATGGTGAGCTAAAAGAGGATGAGGTAGAATCTGATCTCAGCATCAACAAAGCACTTTCTTCCAGCAAAACAGATACGGCAGGGGTACAAACAGATATCGTAGAGATGAATATAGAGCCCAATGACCTTAATGTCCACAAGATACTTTCTTCTGTGACAGACATCTCAGAGGATACATCGACCCAGAAGAAAGATAGCCAAAATGCCCAAACGGTTACCCTTCAGCCGGAAAAGAGATTGTGGTTTGGCATCATTGACATGGATACAGGGAAGAGGGATCATTTCTCCATAGACAAAAAGTATGAACTTGACCTGAAGCATAAAAGTTGGCTGATAGCGACATCTTCTGCACCATTTTCTTTTGTGTACCAAGATAAGACACAAGAATTCAATGATGCCAAAGAGCATTATTTTAAAGTCAGCCAATTAGGGATTGTTCCTTTGAGTAAATCAGAATATGTGACGCAGGGTGG
>CAYXZY010000235.1:0-2659 GCA_964469685.1 uncultured Sulfurovum sp.
ACATCTGCAGGTTTAGTTAATACTTACTACTATCTCGCCATTTTGTACATCAAAGGTCACAGAATTTCCTTCCTGTACTTTATCTTCCAAGATAAGTTCAGCAAGTCTGTCTTCTACAACCTCGTACAATGCACGTTTAAGTGGTCTGGCTCCATAGACCGGATCAAACCCTGCTTCTGCAATGTAAGCTTTGGCGCTGTCTGTGAGTGTGAGTGTGATGTCACGCTCAGAAAGCTTTTTCTGGATATCTCTGAACAAGATGTCCACAATACGTGTGATCGCCTGAAGATCCAGCGGATTAAAGATCACTTGCTCATCCAAACGGTTAAGGAACTCAGGCTTGAAGTTGCGTTTGAGTTCCTCTTGCACCGCTTGACGTCTCTCCTCTTTGTCTGTAATGGTCATGATCTTGTCTGACGCAATGTTAGAGGTCATGATGATAATGGTGTTCTTAAAGTCCACTGTCACCCCTTTGTTGTCTGTCAAACGGCCATCATCCAGTACTTGCAAGAGCGTATTAAAGACATCAGGGTGTGCTTTTTCTATCTCATCAAAGAGCACGACAGAGTATGGTTTACGACGTACTGCTTCGGTGAGCTGTCCGCCTTCTTCATACCCTACATATCCTGGAGGTGCACCCACAAGTCTGCTCGCTGCATGTTTTTCCATGTACTCAGACATATCGATACGTATGAGAGCCTTCTCTGAGTCAAACAGGAATTTTGCCAAGGTTTTGGCTACCTGTGTTTTACCCACACCTGTTGGCCCAAGGAACATAAAGCTACCGATAGGACGATTGACATCACTGAGTCCTGCTTTGTTACGCTTGATGGCACGTGCCACGGCTTTGAGTGCTTCGTCCTGACCGACAACCTCTTCTCTGAGTATATTCTCAATGGCCAGGATCTTTTCTTTTTCGCCCTGAAGCATTTTCGAGACCGAAATACCCGTCCATCGGCTGACAATACTTGCGATCATCTCTTCATCTACAGAGTTTTTAAGCAAGGTACCCGATGCCATCATCTCCTGCCATTTGGCCTCAAGCTCTTTTACTCTCTCTTCTTCAGCAGGTATTTGTCCATACTCGATCTCGGCAGCTTTGTTGAAGTCACCTTCACGTTTAGCCAACTGAGCCTGTGTCATGAGACCATCTATCTTTGTTTTGGCTTCGGCTATCTCATTGAAGACACGTTTTTCGTTTTCAAACTGACTTTCCAGTGCCATACGTTTTTCTTCAAGATCTGCCAATTCTTTTTCTATCTCTTCAAGTCTTGCCGTATTCTTCTCACTCTCTTCCATTTTGAGCGCTTCTTTTTCAACCAGAAGTGTACTTATCTCACGTTTGGTTTTGGCAAGATCTTTCGGTTCAGACTCTATTTGCATTTTCAGTTCTGCTGCAGCTTCGTCTATCAGGTCAATGGCTTTATCCGGCAAGAACCTATCTGTAATGTATCTGTCAGACAGCTTGGCTGCCGCAATAAGCGCTGAGTCGGTAATGTTCACATTATGGTGCGTCTCAAGTTTGCCTTTGATACCTCTGAGTATCTGCAGGGCTTCATTGATACTCGGCTCATCTACCTTGACCGGCTGGAAACGTCTTTGCAATGCCGTATCTTTCTCAAAATACTTTCTGTACTCTTTGAGCGTTGTAGCACCGATGGTATGCAGTTCACCACGTGCAAGTGCAGGTTTTAAGATGTTTGCCGCATCATTTCCGCCCTCAGAGGCTCCCGCACCTACGATGGTATGGATCTCATCAATAAACAGGATGATGTTGGCTGACTCTTTGACTTCATCCACTACAGATTTAAGTCTGTCTTCAAATTCACCTCTGTATTTTGCTCCGGCGATAAGTCTGTTCATATCCAGACTCATGACACGCATGTTCTGAAGACTCAAAGGTACTTCTTTGTTTACAATACGTTGTGCCAAACCTTCCACTATAGCTGTTTTACCTGTACCAGGCTCACCTATAAGGATAGGATTGTTTTTCGTCTTACGTATGAGGATCTGCATCATGCGCTGTACTTCTTCATCACGTCCAATGACAGGATCAAGTTTTCCGTCAATTGCTTTTTGGTTCAGATCATCGGCATACTGGGAAAGTGCATCCAGTGTTTCATCTCCTGATTGTGAGTCTATCTGCTTGCCCCCGCGGATACTTTCCAATGTTTTTTCAAATTCTGAGATATCCACATACTTGCCTAGAATATCTCTAATGAAACTCTCTCCGGCATTTGCCATAAGCCATGCGTCTACAGCAAGATACTGGTCACCATTGGCTGTCATGACACCTTCAGCATTTTGCAATGTACGAACCAGGTTTTGCCCTAGTTTGATGTTCTCTTTCGTGACGCTGGAGACCTTTGGCAGTTTATTGGCTACAGACTTGGTCTCCAGCTCGATGGCTGCCTTGTCGACATTCATCTTGTTGAGTGCCTGATGCAGTATGCTGCCTGTGTTGGTCAACAATGCCCACAAAAGATGCACCGGTTCTACTTCCTGATTTTTATTGTGCAGTGCAAGCGACACCCCAGACTCAATGGTTGCTTGCATTTGGTTGGTTAATTTTTCTAATATATTCATAGATATACTCCTTCTGATCGGTTAATTTGACATATTATACAACCTTTAGTCACATTATGTCAAGTTTATTTAG
>CAYXZY010000236.1:0-1160 GCA_964469685.1 uncultured Sulfurovum sp.
TTCTGTATTATAGATGATAGACGGAACAATAATTCCAAGTAACGGGAGTGGGCTTTTTTGTAAAATCGGGTCTATATCTTCTTTGCAAAATGCATTGTCATCACAAGACAATATCATCACGGTTCCCTCTTGAGAAGTAAGTGTATGCAGATGTTTTTCTAAATTCTCAACTGAGCCCACGGGGTCAAAAATTATCTCAGCCATCTGATCTCCTTGTCATTATTTTTTATGATAACATAAAAATGTCAAATATATTTTAGATACATAAGACATCTGACTGTACTGCAGAGGTATACCTGTACCTATTCATTTCGGATATTTACTATAAAGTATGTGTTTATAAGGATTATTTTGTAAAGCGACCCCTTCTCCATACAGTACATACATCTTATTGATTATAATATTTTATATCTTAAACTTATACTGATGTATCGATAGACAAATCTGCAATATCTATGTGCTCACCAAAGAGGTGGGTGGACATGCGTCCCTGAAGAAAAGAAAAGAAGTGAAGTGACGTGAAAGTACCTGTCAGAGACTAGACAGGTGCAGTGGTGAAAGGCACACCTGTAAAAACATTAGGGGGCTGTAGCCTCATGGATGACTTCTTTGGTATCTTGGTAGACTTCGTTGGTATCTTGTTTAATGCCTGACCATGTTCGTGAACATCCTGCTGTCAGTAGCAGCGTTACAACCAAATAGAGTACTGTTTTTTTCATAAGGTCACCTTTTAGAATGATTTTTCATAATTATATACAAGCAATATTAATCCTGCTCCTAAGCGTTTGCTTCCTCATCGGTCTTCATTGGTTTGTTCACTGCTTTGGCAAGAATCTCTACATAACACTCCGTGGCACCTTCAGCTTTGACGCTATCAAGTGCTTTAATGAGTTCTTCATAGGCTACTTCTTTCGCCTCTTCTGATGTAGCGCCTATTTTGCAGTCAAAGTCCCAGTACATGGTTGCTTTATCAGGCAATTCTTTTTTCTTTTCACGCTTGACGTACTTGCGTATATCGTTTTTCACTGCCTCAAGCACACGATCCTCATGTTTTTTATCATCTGTGAGCTTAAATACTTTCTTCACTATTTTTTCCTTCTGTTTTCTTTTTTATCAAGCTTGTCAAGTTTGGCTTGCAGCTTTGCACCTATTTTTTCTGC
>CAYXZY010000236.1:1260-2640 GCA_964469685.1 uncultured Sulfurovum sp.
CCTCTTCCGTTTTGTATAGGCTCAGCTTTAATGTTTGGATCAGGTTTAAACGCTTCGATCTCAAGCTTTGGAATGTTCGACTTGGTAAATCTCTCGATGTTTTTAAGCAGATTCAGTTCATCGACACAAACCAAGGAGACAGCTTCACCTTTCATCCCTGCCCTGCCTGTACGGCCTATGCGGTGTACATAGTCTTCAGGGACATTGGGAAGTTCAAAGTTCACCACATGTGGCAGCTGATCTATGTCAATACCCCGTGCAGCAATGTCTGTAGCCACAAGTACCTGCACGCGCCCTTCTTTAAAATCAGCCAGGGCTTTGGTGCGTGCTCCTTGAGATTTATTGCCGTGAATGGCTGCAGATCTGATGCCCGAGTACTCTTCAAGCTGTTTGCACAGTCTGTTCGCACCATGTTTGGTACGGGTAAACACCAGAACCTGGGTCCATTTCTTTGTTTTTATCAGCTGTGCGAGCAACTCACGTTTTCGGCTTTTGTCTACAGGGTGCACTACTTGACTTATCTGCTCTGCAGTGGTGTTCTCCCGTGCTACTTCTACCAACACAGGATCTTTAAGCAGTCCTGAGGCTAGCGCCTTGATCTCTTTGGAAAATGTTGCTGAAAAGAGCAATGTCTGTTTCTTTTTGGGCATAAGTGCCATCAGTTTTTTAATGTCATGGATGAAACCCATATCCAGCATTCTGTCTGCTTCATCAAGTACGAGGCACTCCAATGCAGAAAAGTCTATGCCTTGCTGACCGGCAATATCCAACAGTCTTCCGGGTGTGGCTATGACAATGTCTACACCCTTTCTCAAAGCAGCCAACTGCGGATTGATGCCTACTCCACCAAAAATGACGCTGGAACGGTATGGCATATATTTCCCATAGGTCTTCACCGATTCGGCCACCTGTGCAGCCAGTTCTCGTGTGGGTGTCAATACCAAAACGCGTATCTGATTCTTCTTCATCTGAGGTTTTGTACGTGAAAGACGCTCAAGCAAAGGCAGGGTAAACCCTGCTGTTTTTCCCGTACCTGTCTGTGCGGCAGCCAGCACATCTTTGCCTTCTATGACTACCGGAATGGCCTGCGCCTGAATAGGTGTGGGGGTGGTATACCCCTGCTCTTTGATCGCTTTGAGCAAGGACTCCGAGAGTCCGATCTCTGTAAATTTCATGGTGTTTCCTGTGACCGAGCCTTGCATTTTCGCATGTGTCGGTCTTAGGCTAAGTAAGTAAATTTGAAAAGTGTATGACCGATGTACACTTAAAAGTGGCGTATTATAGCATAAATTTGATATAATTCTGTGCCAATTTACAATGTCCCTATCGCTTAACTGGATAAAGCAGTGCCCTCCTAAGGCGTAGCTCGAGGTTCGAGTC
>CAYXZY010000237.1:0-2630 GCA_964469685.1 uncultured Sulfurovum sp.
GAGATCGTTAACTTTATCGCTACACATATGGGTGACAATATACGTGAGATCGAAGGGACCATCATTAAACTCAATGCCCTTTCATCGATGCTGAACCAGGAGATCACGCTGGACTTTGCCCAAAATGCCATTAAGGACCAGATCAAAGAGAAAAAAGACAATGTCACCATTGATGACATCGTTAAGATCGTCTCAAAAGAACTCAATATCAAACCTTCGGATATCAAGTCAAAAAAACGTACCAAAACAGTGGTGAATGCAAGAAGAACTGCTATCTATCTGGCAAGAAACCTTACACCCAATTCCATGCCTCAAATCGCACTGTATTTCGGCATGAAAGACCATACAGCCATTTCCCATGCCATGAAAAAGATCAATGAGATCATAGACAATGATGAGAACTTTAAAGTCCTGCTTGAAGAACTTTCTAACAAAATACATACTGATACACAAAATACCAATATTTGATTATCGATAAAATACTTAAAAGACCTCTAAAAACTTGAATAAAAAAAAGATATAATTTTAAAAGTGAAGAAATGTGAATAGTTACTTACAATAATTATTCCGTAAAACAACGATATTTAGGGCAGTAAAAGGGTTTTTCACATATTCAGGACATACTACTGCTATCTACTAATATTATTAAAAATAAGGAAAGTCAATGAAGATCAGAGCAAATAAGCAAATAATAGAATCTATACTTATTAATCTACAACCTTTTTTGGAAAAGAAAGATGCGAGTCAAATCACTTCACATATCTTATTTAAAACTGAAGATACCAAATGTGTTATCAAAGGGACAGATTCCGAGATCGGTCTAAAAGTAGTGACAGATCAAATCACTATAGAAGCGGATGGTGCATTTACTGCCAACGGTAAAAAACTTCTTGATATCATACGTATACTCAAAGATGATGAGATCATTTTGGAATTACTGGAAAATACCCTCATCATCAAACAAAAAAACTCAAAATTCAAACTACCTACTTTTGATCCAAATGCTTACCCTGACTTTCCAAGCATAGAAGACAAACCTCAGATCTCATTGGATTCTCTGGCTCTGATACAAAATCTTAAAAAGATCTCACCGGCTATTGATACGAATAATCCCAAATTTGAACTCAATGGTGCGCTGATCAATATCAAACAAGACGGTACGGACTTGGTGGGAACAGATACAAGAAGATTGGCTATTGCCAGTATACCTGGAGAAAACACTGAAGAATTGTCTTTGATCGTCCCTAAAAAAGCGATACTCGAAATACAAAAACTTTTTTTAGACCAGATCGACATGTATTACGATGAGACCAATCTTATTATTTTAAATGAAAACTACTTCTTTTATACCCGACTGATTAACGGCAAGTTTCCCGATTACCAGCGTATTATCCCTACTTCAACCAAACATCAAATCGTACTGCCTAAAAAAGAGATGATCGATGCGATCAAAATGATCACGACCATTTCACAGGAGATCAAAATGATCTTACTCTCAGACACCATCATTTTTGAGTCTTTAAGTGCAGACAATGTCGAAGCCAAAACAGAACTGGAAATACATACCAATCTAACGGACAAGTTCGAACTTTCATTTAACAGTAAATATATTTTGGATTTTCTCTCACAAACCAACAAAAATGAATTTACCATTGAGTTTAATGAACCATCATTGCCGTTTATTGTAAAAGACGAAAATTTTATTACGATCATTATGCCCATTGTTGCCTAATCGGTCTATTTATTAAAAGGAAAAGCGTTATATGAGTGAAAATTTAACAAAATACATTTTTGTTACAGGCGGGGTGTTAAGTTCTTTAGGTAAAGGTATTACGGCAGCTTCTATAGGAACACTGTTAAAGCATACAGGACAACGTGTCGCTGTTCTTAAACTTGACCCCTATATCAATGTCGATCCAGGTACCATGTCCCCTCTTGAACACGGAGAGGTGTTTGTCACCAAAGACGGTGCTGAAACCGATCTTGACCTGGGACATTATGAGAGATTTCTCGATACTTCTTTAACGCAGAACAACAACTTTACCACCGGACAGGTCTACAAGACAGTCATAGAAAATGAACGTAAAGGTAAGTACCTGGGAAAAACCATCCAGGTGGTTCCGCATATCGTCAATGAGATCAAAGAACGAATTTTTCGTGCCGGAGAGGGTAAAGACATACTCATTGTAGAACTGGGTGGTACGACAGGAGATATCGAAGGTCTGCCATTTTTGGAGACCATTAGACAGATCAAACATGAACTGGGTAAATCAAGAGTGATGAACATTCACGTGACACTGTTACCTTACATCAAAGCAGCAGGGGAACTCAAAACAAAACCTACACAGCATTCTGTGCAGGAACTCAGACGTATAGGTATCGCACCGCACATGTTGGTACTTCGTGCCGAAGTGCCTGTCAGTGCCGAGATCAAACGCAAGATCGCATACTCCTGTGATGTGGAAGAAAATTCGGTGATCGTAGCTGAAGATGCATCAACCATCTATAAAGTACCTTTGAACTTTTTGACCCAAGACATACTTACACCTATTTGTACCCATATGGAACTGACCAACTGTGAACCAAAGATGGATGAGTGGTCAACACTGGTAAACAGGATCATCAAACCA
>CAYXZY010000238.1:0-2630 GCA_964469685.1 uncultured Sulfurovum sp.
GAAATGGGATAATGTTCTATGACTGGTCATAAATACAGCAGCAGAGGCAAGCAGGCTTTTTTTGCCTTTCTAGCCATGCTTTTGGGTGCCATTCTCATGATGATACTGGTCATCTCTTTTAACAAAACGGTTAAAAAGAAAGAAGAGAAAGTGAAAGACCCGATGCGATATGTCAAGATGCAAAAGCAGGTCAAAAAGGTATCAAAACCCAAGCCTAAGCCCAAGCCTAAACCCAAAAAAGCACCGCCTAAAGCACCCCTTCCCGATATCGGGAGTATGCTAGGCGGTATTGCCATGGACATCCCTGAGTTTTCAACAGGAGATATTACAGGTAATGCGAAAAATATATTGGGTGACATTGCAGCAGATGCAGCCATGAGTGAAGGGACAGTTGACACCAAACCCAGGGTACTTTCCCGCTCAACCATGGAGTACCCTAAAGCTGCGGCAAAAAAACGTATCAAAGGATATGTGATTGTCAATTTGCTGATTGCCAAAGACGGAAGTGTCGAGATCGCAAAAGTGATTGCTTCCAATCCTGCAGGCGTATTTGATACTGTAGCATTACGAGGCGTGAGAAACTGGAGGTTTGCTCCGGCAAAATACAAGGGAAACCCTGTAAAAGTATGGGCGAAACAAAAAATTCGCTTTGATTTCAACTAAGGCATCACCATGATAAAAAAAATATATTTGATACTGACATGTATACTGTTTATCAATACATCACTGATGGCTGAAAATCAAAACGAACTGGCTCCAGACCACATAGAACTTGCTACGATGATGTTCTATGACGGTAAGCATAAAAAAGCACTCAAAGAACTCCAATTGGCCAAAGACAGTCATATGGATATAGACTGGCTCAAATATTACTCTATTAAAGGAATGATCTATCTTAAAGAGTCGAAATATCCTCAAGCGATCACATCTCTCAAGAAAGCGATCAATGCAGCCCACAAAAAAGTCTATAAGGCACCTGTAGAAGAAAAAGAGAAGCCAAAATATCTCTTTTCACTTTTTAGTGAAAAGAAAAAAGAACAAAAGCCAAAAGTGAAGAAGCCTGTCTTTGACCCAGAGAAGCTTAGACGTGAAAAAATAGAAGAGCTCTATATCTACCTTTCTCAGGCCTACTACAGGAACAAACAATATCTGCAAACTGTCAATGCGCTGGACAAAGCCGGGAAAAGAGGCAGAGACAGCGCATCTTTGTTCACCCTAAGAGCTGAATGCTACTGGAAAGCGAACAAGAAGGACGCAGCCATCACAGCACTGAGCAAAGGAAGCAAACTTTTCCCAAAAGATGCAACACTGCTCAAGCAGAAATTTTACTATTTTGCTGAACTGAAACTCTATCAGGCTGCGATAGCTGCTGCCAAAGCCTATATGGCAAAAGTTCCTGCCAGTGACCAAGAGTATATCTCTTTGGCACAAATGCTTATATCCGGCGGAGAATCAAATGAAGCGATCAAAGTACTGGAAGAAGCAAAAATGCGTTTTCCCAGCTCTGCAAAAATACATGTACTCCTGGGACATCTGTATTATAAAAAAGACATGCTGCATACCACGGCTCAGCTTTTTGAAGAAGGTTCGTATTTTGATGCCAAATACCTAAAAGAAGCGGCAGAGATGTACAGAAGAGCGGGCGTACTCTCTCATGCACTCTATCTTAATTCCAAAATGACAGATAAAAAAGAAAAGACCAAACAAAAAATAGCGATCTATCTCGATAGAGGCGAATTTGAAAAGATCATAGGACTCAAAGATGCTATGGGGCGCTATGGGTTGTTGGCTGACGACAATATGCGCTATGCCCTGGCCTATGCCTATTATATAGTCAAAGATTATGATATGGCAGAATCTCACTTGAAAAAAATCCAGGACAATGAACTTTTTTCCAAAGCCACTGTCATTCGTAAAAATATTGAAAAATGTAAAAATAACAGCTTGGAGTGCATCTAGATGAAACATATAGTTAAACTTTTACTTGTAGGCCTGGTTCTCTCAGTGCTTCAAGCCCAGGAAGCAAAAAAAGGTACTTTGTCTGTATTGCTCTTCAGTCACGGAAAGCCTCTTGTGACAAATGAGATCAAAGTAGACGGCAAACAGGTGTTTCATACGGACAAAGACGGTGCAATCAGCACAAAACTCTCTGTAGGTAAACATCAAGTAGAGATCTTCGGGAAAGATTCCAATGGTGCGCATCTGGGGTATTTTAAAAAGCCGGTGACCATTGAAGAAGGTAAAGATACGCAAGTCATTGCTACATTGTCCTCTACCGAGGCAGACACCATTGATATCGATACCCCTGTCAAAAGTGATGCCTCCACAGAAACCGTCATGGATGAAACGACGGGAGAAGGTACACTTATTGGTAGAGTTCTCTCATCGGAAGGATCAAAGCCCATACAAGGCGCAAGGGTCTTTGTAAGGGGAACGTCGGTAGATACACGGACAGATGCAAACGGACGCTTTAGCGCAAAAGTGCCTTCAGGTATAAATCTTAGTATCTCGGTTGTTCACTCTGCCTACAGTGCCCAGACCCTTGGCAACATAAAGGTCAAAAAAGGCGGTTCTGCTTCAAGAACCATTAAACTGACCCCTGCAAGTATGGAACTCGAAGAGTTTGTTGT
>CAYXZY010000239.1:0-2624 GCA_964469685.1 uncultured Sulfurovum sp.
GTATGTCACTTGAACACCTGTGGTGTAGGTGTGGCAACGCAAGATCCGCATTTGCGTGAGAAATTCTCAGGAAATGTGGACAAGGTAGTGAATTACTTTACTTTTGTTGCTTCGGAGGTGAGGGAGATATTGGCACAACTGGGCTACCGTTCTTTAGAGGAGATCGTGGGTAAAAATGAACTCCTCAAAGTGATCGATGACGCATTTGCCAACAAATTCAACTTTAAAGAAATGCTGTATAAGGTAGAGGGTGACAATACCTGTCAGGTGCCATTTAATGAGCCTTATGACAAAAACGAGTTTGAAAAAGAGATCCTTGAAGAAGTGATGGACACCATTAAGGACCCGTCTAAAAAAATAGTGATCAACAGAGATATCTCCAACCTTAACAGAAGTTTTGCAACACGTATCTCAGGTGAAGTTGCTGCCTTGCATGGTAATGCCGGATTGCCGGATGGTACGATCACACTGAATGTTAAAGGAACAACAGGGCAGTCTCTTGGGGCTTTCCTGGCCAAAGGGATCAACATCAATGTCCATGGAGCAGGAAACGACTATATCGGCAAAGGCATGAGTGGCGGACAGATCGTCATCACCTCTGAAAATGCCGGATATAAATTCGCCCTTGGCGGGAATACCTGTCTGTACGGAGCAACTGGAGGTACACTTTACATTCACGGTAAAGTGGGCGAACGTTTCGGTGTACGTAATTCTGGTGCGACAACCGTCGTAGAAGGAACAGGAGACCACCCATGTGAATACATGACCGGTGGTGTAGCCGTGATCCTTGGTGAAACCGGTGTGAACTTCGGTGCGGGTATGACCGGCGGGAAAGCCTTTGTCTATGACATGGAGGGCAAACTTTACGAAAAGGTAAACCCGGAACTAGTAGAGCCATTGCGCATAGATACGGATGAGTGGGACTCAGAGATGTTTGAGCTTAAAGCATTGCTTAAAGATTATGTAAAAAAGACAGGCAGTAAAAGAGCTGCATATATCTTAGAAAACTTTAGAAGTGAGATACGTAAATTCTGGATGGTAGCACCACGTGGTGTGAAGCCAACGATTATTGCCGGGACAAAAGGAGAGTAGGTATTTCATGACTCCATTCATTCAGTCCTGTATCGCTGCTAACGAAGAGATAGCCGCTGCGTTAAAGGGTGGCTTTGATGATTCTTGGTTCGAGAAGACTGAGGTTGGTGCAGGAGGAGATGTTTCTTCAAGACTTGACCTGATGGCTGAAGCCATTTTTGTAAAACACCTAAGTGCATTTGGTCACATAGAGTCTGAAGAGAGCGGAATGATAGGTAATGGTTCAGAAAAGATCATCATTGATCCTATAGATGGCTCATCCAATGCTCTGTCATTGTTTCCTTATTATGGCACTTCTGTGGCTAAAGTCAATGCAGAAGGGGTTTTGGATGCAGCGATGGTATGCAACCTTGCCAACCATGACATTTTTTTTACAACTATAGCCAATGGCATACAGCAAAGTAAGCTTTTTTCAAATGATTTCCATACACCCTATACAGCACCAAATGCAGAAATAGGCCTTTTTGAAAAAGCCTATGCAAACCCTGAACTGGTTGCCGGGCTCGATCAGGAAAAACTCAAATTTAGGTCTCCTGGCGCTATAGCACTTTCTTTGGCCTATGCCCGTTCAGTAAATTATGTACTGTATGTTGGTACGTTTCGTGTGTATGATTTTGCTGCAGGTTTGGCTCTGTGCGAGGGACTTGAAGTTATTGTTGAAGATGATTATGTTATAGTATCGAAAGAAAAGGAAGTGGTTCAGAAGATCGAATCACTGATTAAAAAACATGTAAGTTGTAAGGGGTAGAAATGTTTGGTAGTCTTTTTGGAAGTATGAAGAATGAAGCAGTAAAACCTGAGACACAAAATCAATGGATCAAGTGTCCCAAATGTACTTCACTTATGTACTACAAAGAGGTTGAAGCCAAACAGCATGTCTGCCCCAAATGTAACCATCACTTTCGTATCTCTGCTGAAAAACGTATTGAGTCCATTGTAGATGAAGATTCATTTGTGGAGATGGATAGTAATTTGGCTCCCATTGACCCACTAAAATTCTCAGATAAAAAATCATATAAAAAACGTATTGAAGAGGCAAAGTCCAAAACTGGAAAAACTTCTTCAGTGATGAGCGGCAGCTGTACAATTGGCGGCAATCCTGTCGAGATCGCAGTATTTGATTTCTCTTTTATGGGTGGAAGCCTGGGTTCAGTAGAGGGTGAAAAGATTGTACGTGCAATCAACAGAGCCATTGAAAAAGAGTGTGGATTTATCATCGTTTCTGCCTCAGGCGGTGCCAGAATGCAGGAAAGTACGTACTCTCTTCTTCAAATGTCCAAGACATCCGCAGCACTTAACAGACTGCACCAAAAAGGACTTCCTTTTATCTCTGTGCTAACAGACCCTACCATGGGTGGTGTTTCGGCGTCATTTGCGATGCTGGGTGACATCATCATGGCAGAGCCGGGTGCACTCATTGGGTTTGCCGGACAAAGGGTGATCAAACAGACCGTTGGCGTCGACCTGCCAGAAGGTTTCCAGCGTTCAGAGTTCCTACTCGAACACGGACTCATCGACATGATAGTCAGCCG
>CAYXZY010000240.1:0-2623 GCA_964469685.1 uncultured Sulfurovum sp.
ACATTTTTTTTCCTATCAGGGGTGTTTGTGTTCCATGTACGGTAATTTGCATAATCATCCTTATTTTTAGTCTCTATATGCAAAATTCATTCTATAAAAGAATCAGTCATTTGTTTAAATTTTACTCATATTTTGTTGAAATCATTTACTTAATATGTTATTATATAGATAATAAGATACTATAATCCATAGTACACAACAGTCAAAAAAGTGAATAAAATGTTTTCTACAACCATACCTGATGAATGCAGCAGTTGTTCTTTGGCATTTGCCTATAAAGAGATAGAACTTCTCTATGAAATAGCCGTTATGCTAAGCGGTTCTGACAATGTCATTGAAAGTGTTGAAAAAGGCATGCGCATGCTTAAGCATGATGGCTATCTGGATCGATGTGCACTTTTTTTACTGAATGATGATAAAACACACCTTGAACTTTTTGCATCCATAGATCTGACGCCCCAACAAAAAAATATTGCAGTGTACAAAATAGGCGAAGGTGCCACAGGCCTTGCTGCAAAAAGTGCTGAACCTATTGTCATAGAAAATATACACAACAATATCAACTATCTTAACAAAATGGGCGCACTCAATACTTCTTTGATCTCATACGTAGCTGTTCCTATTATTCAAAATGATGGGGTCGTTGGTGTCGTATCTGCAAATCTAGGAAAGAAAGCACCTTTAAATTTTGATGATATTGTGCGAATGCTTACAATACTTGGCTCTTTGTCCATAGGCTCATTGAATATGCATAGGCGTTTTGACAAAGAAAAAGAAGATATACAAGAACTAAAAACATATTACCAAGATGAAATGCTCAGCGAATATAGATTTGAGAATATCATCGGTAAAAGCACAGTAATGCAACATATATTTAGTATGATTGAGACTGTAGCCCCCTCGGATGCAACTATTCTGGTGCGCGGCGAAACAGGAACAGGAAAAGAACTTATCGCTGCTGCCGTACACAACATCAGCCCGAGACAAAATGGCCCTTTTATCAAACTCAATTGTGCTGCGATCAGTGAAACACTCCTGGAGTCAGAATTGTTCGGTCATGAGAAGGGTGCATTTACCGATGCCAAAGAGATGCGAAAAGGACGTTTTGAACTTGCAGACGGAGGCACCTTGTTTCTTGATGAAATTGGAGACATTACACCCTCACTTCAGGTGAAGCTTTTACGTATCCTGCAGGAGCAGGAATTTGAACGTGTCGGCGGCACCAAAACTATAAAAACCAATACCAGACTGGTTGCAGCAACAAATCGGAATCTAGAGGAGATGGTACAAAACGGAGAGTTTCGTGAAGATCTGTTTTATCGATTAAATGTGATCCCTATCCATTTACCTCCTTTACGTGAGAGATATGAAGATATTCAGCTCCTGATCGAACACTATTTAAAAAAATATATGAAGCAGCACCATAAAAAAATGCATTTGTCCAAACCTGCGCTTGAGACATTGTTGGAATACCCTTGGCCGGGGAATATCAGGGAATTGCAAAATACCGTAGAACGTATGATGCTCATCTGTCCTGAAGGAGAGATACTTCCTGAGATGCTAAACCATGTTCTTCCATTCAATTTTCAAAAGCTGCACATGAAAACAGAAGAATCTTCGCAACCCCAGTCCAATGATACAAGCGAAATCGAAAGACCCTATAATGAGGTCAATAACACATCATTAACAAAACACAGTTTGCAGGACATGGAAAAAGAAGCGATAATTAATGCGCTCATAGAAAACAGGGGCATCCAGACCAAAGCCGCCAAACAATTAGGCATGACAGCCAGACAGATCGGGTACAAAATTAAAAAATACAAGATTGAGCTTTAAAACCAATTTAAAGCATGCAATTTGTATCTTTGCACCTCATTTCACCCATCCCCTCTTTGAATAATTTTTGCATTGACCTCATTGGGCAATTTTTTGGGTGCAGGTGCGATGTACCAAATATCTCCATTGGTGAGATTTACATTTCCTCCCCACTTTTCCTCATCGTCAAACTCCAGGTTCTCTATGATCTCTTCCATATCTTTTTTTGCAACATAAAACAGTATTTCCCCATTGTCATTTTCTCGTAACATCACTTTTGCCATTGTTTATCCTTTCATTGTATTGATAAATTTTTTTACACTGTACCAAATATCGATTTTTACCGCATTTTCAAAGGTAATCTCCATAAACTCTTTTCCTATCTTTCGAATATAGGAGGCTGCATTAAAGTGTTTGTTATCTTGTCTTGGATAATCCACTCGGTAATGCACCCCCCTGCTTTCCTTTCTTCTAATGGCAACATTAGAGACAGCCTCAGCCAAAAAAAGAGCATTGTGAAACTCTAAAATTGAGGACAGCTCAACGTTGTTCTCGCGATCCTTATTGATACAGCAAAGACCAAGCTTCTTACCCCTTAGGTACTGCACATAAGTAATCGCATCTGAGAGTGATCTGTCCTCTCTGAATGGACCGACTTTTTGAAACATAACATCACCGAGACTTACTCTCATGGCATTGATATTAAACCGATTTTCGCCATTAAGAATATATTCTATATAATTCATATCTTTTTCTACGTTCGCATAATAAATGGGGTTATACTCATTCTTGTGAGCATATGCGGCAG